>CALUTF010000028.1 GCA_944323595.1 Candidatus Gastranaerophilales bacterium
TTTTATCAAAATGTGTTCCTGAATCTTTTATAAGGATATTTATTACATTTGCAATAGGCATTTTATCACGATAGTGACGGCGTGAGGTTATGGCATCAAAGACATCGGATACTGCCAGAATTCTTCCCCCGTAAGGGATTTCTTCACCTTTTAACTGTCTGTAGTAGCCGGTACCGTCATATTTTTCGTGGTGAGAGCAGGCAATTTCAGTTATCATTTTGAAATCGTCTGACATATAAATTTTGTCTAAAATATTATGTGTAATTCTCACGTGTTCCTGAATATGCTTGTATTCTTCCGGTGTTAATTTACCTTCTTTTTGAAGCACCGAGTCACGAATTCCGATTTTGCCTATATCGTGGAGCGCGGCTGCTTTTTCAATAATCTCTTTGTACTTGTCATCAAGATTCAGTTGATTTGCTATAAGCATAGAATAAAGTTTTACTCTGAGAGAGTGACCTGCTGTAATTTTATCGCGGGCATCTATAGAAGCAGCAAGTGTATTAATAAAACTGTCAAACAGTTCTTTTTGCTCTCTGTAGAGTTCTTGTTGTTGTTGGAAAAGCTGTGCATTTTCAAGTGCAATGCTTGCACTGCCGCCGATTGCGGTCAGGAGGTCTTCATCACTTTTGGTGAAGAGTCCGTTATGTTTATTCAAAACCTGAAATGCACCTATGATTTCCTGATTGTTGTTTTTTATAGGCATACAAAGAATTGTTCTGGTTGTATAGCCGCTTTTTGAATCTACGTCTTTATTAAACCTTGCATCGGTGTATGCATCCGCGATATTCAAGGTCTCTCCGGTTTGAACAACGTATCCTGCAAGCCCTTTATCCGCAGGAAATCTGATTTCCTGATTTTCCATACCTAAGGCGACCTTTGACCAGAGTTCATTTTTTTCTTTATCCCACAGGAACACTGTACAGCGATCTGCCTGAATTGCTGTTTTAGTTTCTTCCGCAATAACTTTAAGCAGGACATTTATATCCGTAAGGGCTGAAATTGACTGACCTATTTTTACAAGTGAAACGAGCGGGTCGCTTTTCAGAGGCATTGTAAAATCCATTCCGTTTTTAACCTGTTTAATTCTTGTCAGAATGTAGCCCATCATAGAGAATTCGTCGCAATCTTGAGCGAAATTTCTTGCATTATTGTAATGGATAATTGCAAGGTCATTATTTTTTTCTCCAAAATCAAGGCTGCCAAGTGCAAATTCATTGAACAAATTAGCGGTTATATTTTTGGAAAATTTTGCCATATATGCACCGTCGTTAATCAGAGAAAGTGCTTTTGAATAATTTTTTCTGTCGATTGAATATTCGATTAATCCTATCATGCTCAGGCATATTGAGATATATTCGCTTGCATTTAGTCCTGTAAATATTACCTGTGCATTTACAAATTTATTTTTTGCATCTTCATAATTTTTATCTTCTAATAGCAAAAGTGCGGCTTTTACTAAATTTTTGCCATCCTGTAATAGATTTTTATCTGTTTTTGATACCTGTTTCATAACCGACCTTTAACACCAACTCTTCCTGTAATCACTAATTTACAATTCCATATTTATATTGTACAATATTTTTTATAATATTACAATGTTTTTGGGAGCGAAAAAGATGAATAAAATTACCATATTAATTCCTGTATACAATGAAGTGAACACACTTGAACAAATTTTGAAAAAAGTTGAGGATGCCTCATTTTGCGGTTTGCAAAAAGAAATTATATTGATAGATGACTGTTCAACAGACGGGACAAAAGATTTATATCCAAAATTCAATGATAAGTATAAAATTCTCTATCACGAAAAAAATCAGGGCAAAGGTGCAGCTTTAAGAACCGGTTTTGAAGCTGCAACAGGTGATATTGTGGTAATACAGGACGCGGATTTGGAGTATGATCCGGTGGATTATGAACCTTTAATACAGCTTATACTGGACGGAAAAGCTGATGTGTGCTACGGTTCAAGATTGTCAGGCGGAAAGCCGAGCCGCTCTTTTATGTTCCACCATTTGCTCGGAAATAAATTTTTATCTTTGCTGACAAATATTTTGTACGGTTCAACACTGACAGATATGGAAACCTGCTATAAGGCGTTCAGACGTGAATTTATTAAAGATATTAAAATTAAATCAGACAGATTTGATTTTGAGCCGGAGATTACGGCAAAAGTTCTTAAAAAAGGTGCAAGACTTTATGAACTTCCTATTTCTTACTACGGCAGAGAATTTGCCGAGGGTAAAAAAATTACATGGCGAGATGGTATCCATGCAATTATTGCACTGGTAAGATTTAGATTTACGGACTAACCAGAGTTTTTAGTTCTTCTATTTTTGTCATGCTGTCGCTTTCAAAATATATTCTTAAAAGCGGCTCTGTTCCGCTCGGGCGTACTAAAATCCAGCTTGTATTATCTGAAAGATATAGTTTGACTCCATCTTTTGTATCTTTTTTTATAACGGAATACTGACCGATATGTCCGGTATTTTTGTATTTTTCCAGAACAGGTTCGACTTCATTTCTGTTTGCAAGTTTTAAGTCGATTCTGTCGTTGTAAAAATGGCAGCCCGCAAGGTCATATAAATCTTTTTGCAGTTCTGTGAGTTTTTTATTTTCATAAGCCATTGCTTCAAAAACAAGTAAATTGGCAAGCAGCCCGTCTTTTTCTGGGATATGCCCCTGAATACTTAACCCGCCGGATTCTTCTCCGCCGATTACCGGATTAAATTCCCGCATTGCAGCTCCGACATGCTTAAATCCTACTGCTGTTTCTATGACTTCTACCCCGAGTTTTTCTGCAACTTTATTCAGTAAAAGGCTTGCTCCTACTGTTTTTACAAGAGGACCGTTCAGGTTTTTATGTTTTTTCAAATGCATTAAAAGTATTGCAATGATTTCATTTGGAGTTACATACTCTCCGGCTTCATTTATAACCCCGAATCTGTCGGCATCTCCGTCATTGGCGCAGCCTATGGAATTTGGTACTGACTTAACTTTTTCAATAAGTTCTTTTATGTATTTGGGTTTAGGTTCGGGCATGCCGCCGCCAAAATTAGGGTCGTGGCTCATGTGCAGGCTCATATAAGGAATATTTTCCAGTTCTAAAATTTTGTCAAAATATCCTATGCTTGCAGAATAAAGCCCGTCAAAAATTATGTTTGTTTTGAGTGTCCGTATTTTGTCAAAATCAACAAGAGTTTTAATGTGTTCATAATATCTGTTAAAGAAATCAACTTTTTTAATAGTGCCGTTTCGTTGTTTTTGAGGCTTTTGTCCCAGATTTCGGGTAAGTTCATCTGTGATTTCCGTTGTCGCGGGGCCTGCGTAATCCGGAATAAATTTCATTCCGAGATATTCCGGCGGATTGTGGGAAGCCGTGAACATAATTGCACAGGCGTTTAAATCCTTTGCTCCGTAAGCAAGTACAGGAGTCGGAACGACTCTTTCGCTGTATTGAACATTAAATCCGATATCAGCGAGTAATTTAGCACATTCTTCAGAAAATTTATCCGCCATATTACGCGGGTCATAGCCTATTATTACGGGCTTATCTATCCCGAAATTGTCCAGAATATATTTGCCTATGGCTTTTGTTACTGTTTCAACGTTTTCTTTATTAAAATCTTTTCCGACTACGGCTCGCCAGCCGTCTGTTCCAAACTTGATATTTTCCATTTGCTCTTCTTTTCTTTAATGATATAATCATCATAAAAGAAATACGGAGTTAAGTAAATAATGAAATTTGATAATATTGACGAACTTGTATACCTCGGACCGACTGGCTCTTTTACGGAAATGGCAAAAGATTTATTCTGCAACAAATATAATATAGTTGCTTACAACCGTCCGATGCAAACAATTCGTCAGGTTATAGAATACATTGATACAAATCCTAATATGCTCGGGGTTCTTCCTGTTGAAAATTCCATAGAGGGTACAGTCAGAGAAAATCTTGACAACCTTATGATGACAAAAAATCCTAATATCAGAATTCTGTCTGAAATTTCAATGCCTATCCGCCATTGTTTACTGGCAAGGACAACTGAAATTTACAGTATAGAAAATATAATTTCACATCCGCAGGCACTTGCGCAATGTCAGGGATTTATAAATCATGAAATGCCTCGCAATATTAATGTAATAGAGGCTGCAAGTACTGCGGAAGCTGCTCGCAGTCTGCAAAATTACAACCTTACTTATGCGGCTATAGGCAGTAAAAAAACAGCGGAAGTTTATTATTTGAATGTTTTGAAAGAAAATATTAACGATGATAAGTCTAACAGAACAAGGTTTGTTCTGATTGGCGATTTTGAAACGGAAGAAACCGGAAAAGATAAAACAACACTTGCATTTTCTACCAAAAATAAGCCCGGTGCGCTTTTAGATGTGCTGCAGGTGTTTATGGATTATAATATAAATCTTTCACATATTTCTTCCCGTCCGTCTAAGGAAAAATTCGGGGAATACATTTTTATCGTAAATTTTGACGGACACATGAGGGATAAAAAAATAATGAAAACTATTCAAGCAGTGAAAGACAGAGCGATATTTTTCAGATTTTTGGGTTCTTATGAACGCGAAGATTAATTATTTAATATTATTTATTCTCTTGAATATTAGTTGTTTAATCAATACCGTTAACCAATTCCGATAATTTTATATTCAGGGCACGGGCTATGCGGTGTAAAGTTATAATTGTAGGTGCTTTTTCTGCTCGTTCAATACATCCGATAAAATTTCTCGCAGAATTAATTTTAAATGCTAAATTAGTCTGCAGCAGCTTGACGGATTTTCAGCAAACGTGGTAAAATAGAGTATCACACACCTCAACAAAGAATTGCCGGAAAGGAATTTCAGGCAAAATTTATGAGTACAAATCCTATTATACCTTATACGTTTGTCCCCGGTACAAAGGCAAAGGCACAGGAAATTAACGCAAATTTTATCTCTGTTGCTGACCAGATTCAGACTAATAGCGATTATGTGAACCAAAAGGTGAGCGAACTGGATGATGCAATTACGCTTGCTGTTACAAATTCAGATAATCATTTTGACGATGTGGAAGAAACACTTGAGACAAAAGCCAATAAAGATTTGTCAAATATTACGAAACTTGCATCAACTTCTGCAAAAGGGCTTACGTGGTTTGGAACGGCTACAGGTAACGTTGCCGCCACAAGACCTGCAGTTATTGTGACTGCATACAGTTCCGGTTCTACATGGTACAGGCTATATTCTGACAAATGGATTGAACAGGGCGGCATTACTGCAACAAGTAACAGTGCAGATTCCACTGTAACCATTACATTCCCGAAAGCTTTTAAAGATACAAATTATTCATTCCGTTACTCGGCGCTGTGTAGTGATCTTGTGTATAACACATATTATTTCCCGAAACTTGATGTAGGCAGTTATACGTCAGCTAAAAATGCAAATCTGCAGTTAATGCTTGCTGCCAAATTTAAACGTGTTGTCTGGTCTGCAGCGGGTTATATAAATTAAAGTGAAAGGAGAAATAAATTTATGTCATATACTGATGAAGCTTATACACAGATGGCAATTCAAGCCAATGAAACAGGTAAAATGCTCTATATTGTGAACGGAGAATTAGAGATTAATGAACCGGATTACTACATCTGTATCGGGAATACTAACGAAACTGACGGAACATTAAATCCTGATTTCGGTAAAGTTAATAAAGATTTGCAAATTGCACAAATTCAGGAGCAGTTGTTTATGCTGGATCAGAAACGCATCAGGGCTGTTTGCGAGCCTGAATTGAAAGATACGGAATCCGGTGAAACATGGCTTGAATATTATAATGCTCAAATAGTTGAACTCCGTAATCAGCTTGCGGAACTTCAATAATTTTTCTAAAGACCGGTAAAACTGCCGGTCTTTTTTTCTGTTTTTATTATATAATTAAACTCAGACAGGAGAGAATAGAAATGGTAGATATAAGACAAGAATTTATAGATCAGGCAGTAAAATTATCACGCGGAGCAGAAGTTTTGCCGGGCGGAATTGAAGAGTTGGCCGTAAAATTGCAGCACGCTCATGATACAAACACTCCGCTAAGGGTTAAATTAGGGATGGATCCGACAAGACCTGATTTGCACCTCGGGCATACTGTTGTTATGAGAAAACTCCGAGAGTTTCAAAAACTCGGACATAAAATCGTCTTAATAGTCGGCGGTGCGACTGCAATGATTGGCGACCCGTCAGGTAAATCTGAAACAAGACCGTCTTTAACAAAAGAACAGGTTGAAGAAAACGCAAAATCCTATTTTGAACAGATGTCAAAAGTTGTGGATGTTGATAATGCTGAGGTTGTGAATAACGCGGACTGGCTCCATAAAATGGGATTTACAGAACTTTTAAAACTCGCTGCACAAATTACTGTTGCACAGATGATGACCCGCGATGATTTTGCAAAACGTTATGCAGAGGGACGTCCGATTTCTATTCACGAATTTTTCTATCCGCTTATGCAGGCTTACGATTCCCACATAATTGATGCTGATATAGAACTCGGAGGAACTGACCAGAGATTTAACACACTTTTGGGACGTGATATTCAAGCCGCTTACGGCAAAAAATACCCGCAGATGGTTATGCTTTTGCCGCTTATTGAGGGGACTGACGGTCTTGTTAAAATGTCAAAAACATATCCTGAACATTGTATATCTCTCACTGACAGTGCAAAAGATATGTTCGGCAAATTAATGAGTATTCCTGATACATTGATTGTTAAATATTTTACGCTTCTGACTGATGTTTCTGATTCAGAACTCAAAGACATTGAAGAAAAATTGAAAGATTCCTCAGTCAATCCGCGTGATATCAAACTTAAACTGGCATACACTATTACTGAAGAATATCACGGCAAAGACGGCGCAGACAAAGCACAGGCTGATTTCATCAATGTTGTATCTAATAAAGGTATACCGGATGATATTCCTGAAGTTAAGGTAGAACAGGGCAAAGGTATTCTTGATTTACTTGTGGAATTAGGTTTTGTAGCAAGCAAGGGCGAGGCAAAACGCTTAATTCAAGGCGGCGGAGTAAAAATTGACGGTGAAAAAATTACCGATATGGCTTATTCCGTTAACTTTGATGACAGTGTAGTATTGCAGGCAGGTAAACGTAAATTTGCTAAACTCATAAAATAAGGCATGATAAATGTTTAAACTTTTAAAACGCGGAATTACAAAGGTAAAAGAGGATATCAAAGTTATCTATGACAAGGATCCTGCTGCCGGCAATATTCTGGAGGTAATTCTTTGTTATCCGGGGCTGCATGCTTTGATAGCGTACAGGTTTGCGCATAGGCTTTACAAATGGCATATCCCGCTTATTCCGCGTGTAATTTCTTATATTACAAGGATTATAACAGGGATAGAAATTCACCCTGCTGCGCGTATAGGCAGACGATTTTTTATTGACCACGGTGAGGGCGTTGTAATCGGTGCAACTACAATAATCGGAGATGATGTATTGATTTACCAGCAGGTAACCCTCGGCGGTACGGGAAAAGAACAGGGAAAACGCCATCCTACTCTCGGTAATAATGTAATTGTCGGAGCCGGTGCAAAAGTTTTAGGGAATATTAATATTGGCGATTTTGTACGTATAGGTGCAGGGTCGGTCGTGGTTGATAATGTTCCTGACCATTCAACAGTTGTAGGTGTGCCGGGACGTGTTGTCCATCGCAAAATTGTTGATGAGAACGGTGTTTTAATGCATAACAGAATACCTGATCCTGTCAAATGTGAGCTTAACCGTCTGAAGTATGAAGTTCAGGAACTTAAAGAAAAAATAAACAGCAAAACATAGCGTTTATATTAGTACTATTTTTCTGCAGCAAGTTCTCCCTTTAGATACCATGTTTTAGCACCGGTTATTTTTGCGTTCACAAACTGGCCGGTCAGGTCTTTGTCATAAGGTATATGGACGGTTTTGTTGTTTCTGGTCTTGCCGGTATTGATAAACATTCCTTTTCTTTCGTAAAAACTTTCAACAAGGATTTCCATTTCGCGCCCGACAAATTTCTGGTTTGATTTAAGACAGTTTTCCTGAATTTTTTTGTTGAGCCGCTGGAACCTTTCATCTTTAACATCTTCGGGGATATATTTGTCAACCCATTTTGCCGCAACGGTTTTTTCTCTCGGAGAGTATGCCGCAACATTGGAATAATCCAGTTCAAATTCATCAATGGCAGTGAGTGTTTCCTGAAATTGTTCTTCTGTTTCTCCAGGGAAACCTGCGATAAAGTCGCTCGTTATCGTCACATCGGGAACCATTCTGCGAATTTTTTCAACGATTTTGGCATAAGTTTCTCTGTCATAGCGGCGGTTCATTTTCTTTAGCACTTCTGATGAACCTGATTGCATAGGAATATGAAAATATTCGCAAACCTTATCAAGTTTAACAACAGTTTCAATGAGTTCATCGGTAATATCCGTCGGGTATGAAGTTACAAAGCGGATTCTGAATTTGCCGTCAAGTGCGTTCAAATCTTTTAGCAAATCTGCCAGACGGTAATTTTTGTCTTTAAAATCTTTCCCGTAACTGTCCACATTTTGCCCGAGCAGTGTAATTTCTTTAAATCCGTCATTCAGGGCATCCTGCGCTTCTTTAATAATAGTTTCCGGAAGTCGTGAACGTTCTCTCCCTCTTGTATACGGAACAATACAGTAAGTGCAGAAATTATTGCAGCCCTCGGTTATCGGAATCCAGGCATTTGTTGATTTTACACGTTTTATTTCGTAGTCTTTTTCCCTGTCGGCTTCTGTTTGGTGGGTTTCCGTGCATTCACAGACTTTTTCTCCGCGGTTAACTTTTTCTAAAATATCAGGCAGAGAATATATTTTGTGTGTTCCGAGTACAAAATCTACGTATGGTGCGCGTTTGAAAATTTCTTCGGCTTTTTGTTGTGCAACGCAGCCGCAAAATCCTATTTTTAACTTTGGATTATTTCTTTTTTTCCACATCCCCCATGTCCCGATAAGGCTGAACGCTTTATCTTCGCTTAACTGGCGGATTGAACAGGTGTTCACCATCAATAAATCCGCGTCTTCAGGGGTTTTTGTTTCTGTATAATCAAAATGTGAGAGCATACCGAGCATTCTTTCAGTATCTGATTTATTCATCTGGCAGCCCATTGTTTCTATATAAACTTTTTTCATATTTCCTCTTGTGTGTAAATTTTGCCGTTAATTTAATTGTATAACAAACAAGCGTAACTTGACTTTTTCCGGTAAAAATAATATTCTTTTAAAGTACGGTGTTTATTTTTTAGGATTAAAGAAATGGGATTAAAGAAAAAGAATATTCTTACTCTTTTACAGGAGAAAACAGAAATTTACGGAGACAGAATAGCGCTTGGAATGAGGAGTTCTTTTGGTTGGAAAGAGTTTTCTTACAAAGGGATTGGCTTAATGTCCAGAAAAATTGCGAGTTATTTAATAAATGATTTGCAGGTGCATAAAGGTGAAAGACTTGCTATTCTTTCGGAGTCAAAACCGGAATTCGGTGCATGTGTTTTTGCATCTATTCTTGCCGGAATGACTACTGTGCCGCTTGATATAAAACTTACAAAATACGAATTATGCGCGATACTTTCAGATTGTGAACCTACTGTTATGCTTGTTTCACAATTATATGCGGAAACTGCATTGCAGCTGCAAAAAGAAATTCCGTCTATCAAACATATTATTGTTATGGATGAGCCGTCTTATAATCAGGAATTGCCGAGCATATATTCATTGCCGAATTGTTATGAGGCAAAATGGCGTCCGAGAAGTTCAAAATCAACAGCGCTTATTATTTATACATCAGGTACAACAGGGGCTCCCAAGGGGGTTGAAATTACTTTTAACAATATGTTTACGCAGCTTGATGATTTGGAAGATGCTCTCAATGCTATTTTGCCGGATCGTCATATTACGGTACTTTCAATTTTGCCTATGAATCATTTGTTTGAATTAACAGTTGGTTTTGCAACATTTTTAAACTTCGGGTTTTCAGTTTATTATACGCAGAGTCTCAAACCTAAAGATATTCTCGGGATTATGCGAGATAAAAAAGTTGATTTTATGATAGTAGTGCCGGCTTTTTTAAAACTTTTAAAAACTTCTATTGAAAATGAATTGAAGTTACTCCCAAAGAGTAAACGCAGAGCATTTGACTTTATGTATAAAATTGCAAAATATATTCCGTCGTATAAGATTAAAAAAATTATGTTCAAGCCTATTCATGATAAATTCGGCGGACATTTTATAGGCTGTATATCGGGCGGGGCACCGCTGGATGTTGCAGTGGGTGCTTTTTTTGAGCGTATAGGGCTGCAGGTATATCAGGGATACGGTTTGTCTGAAACAAGTCCTGTTGTATCTGTTAATACGGATAAACGAAATAATCTTGCGTCTGTCGGCAGACCGTTGAAAACTTTTGAGGCAAAAATTGATGTGGAAACCGGTGAATTGCTATTGCGCGGACCGTCCGTTATGAAAGGGTATCATAACCAGCCTGAAATTACATCTCAAGTTATTGATAAAGACGGCTGGCTTCATACCGGTGATATTGCAAATATTGATAAAGACGGGCATATTTTTATTACGGGACGAATAAAAAATATGATAGTTCTATCCGGCGGAAAGAAAGTTTTTCCGGAAGAAGTCGAGTCTGTTCTGGAAAAAAGTCCTTATATAAACGAGGTTTGTGTATTGGGAACGTCAAGGACTTTCGGTGCGAAAGACGGCACAGAAGAAGTCACTGCAGTTATTTATCCGGAAGCAAGTTTGTTTGAACGCTTTAATAGTGAAGAGTTGAACAATTTTATCAGGCTTGAGGTAAAAAATCTCTCACTAAAACTGACCGGCTACAAGCGTCCGAATAATATTATCGTAGTAAACGAACCTTTACCAAAAACAACCACACGAAAAGTTAAACGGAAAGACGTTAAAGCGCTTATTTCTGTATAATAGCATGTTAGAATAATTGTTTGTATAAAATGGCGCCGGCGAGCGGATCGGACTCACCGGCGTTTACACATTCACCTACCTACATTGCTCTCCTGCTTTACACGTTGAGGAATTATAAAAAAGAAATCGAAATCGTTTTATGCCATGGCTTTACATGATTATTCTCCTTTTATTTGTGTGTATAGATTTATTATTGAGCAGCACGTTGTGCTTCTACAGCTTTAATAATGTTTACGATATTTCTAACAGATTCGTTAACTGTGCTGCTATTTGTCATCCATTTTGCGTTAAATTCGGCAAGCAGTTTATTGAATTGTTCAGCCAGGTTAATTTTATTACCGCCTTCGTCTTCAATTTCAATGTTAGATGTTACTGCATATTTGCCCAAATCATCACCGTTGATTCTGTCAAATTCATCTTCATAAGTGCCGTCATCTTTTTGAGGCAGCTGCGGTATTGCTTTGGCACTTGCAATGCCGAGTTGTATTGCGCGTTGAAGTAATGCGTTATAAATATAGTTCCCTAATTCATATTGTTGACTTGAATCGGCATCGTCTTCAAATGCTTCTATAAAGTCTTCGGCATCGTCTGAATTATCTTCAACAGGATTATATTTGTATTTATTCTTTTCACTTGTATAATAGTGGTCCATAACTTCTATAATATTATCGGCATTTAAACTTTTTATTGCAGCTTTTAATTTGCCATCATTTGTGCCGCCGAAAAATGTATCTTCACCGTTAACTGCATCAGCAAATGTATTGCTGATATTTTCTACGTTTTTGTTGAAAGCTAATCTTGCTTGCGTTACGGCATCAACATCTGCCGTAAATTGTGTTCGTGCTTGAGCATCTGCTTGAGCTTTGTTGTGAGCCTCAATTCTTTCTTTTGCAGATTTCATTGCATTTTCTGCTGCTTCAATAGAATCGGCGGTACCGGTTCTGTCTGTAATTTCTCCGTTTACAACGTCTTTGAATGCAACTTTTATTTTACCATCATCTCCTGCTGACATACCTTCAGGAATATTTTCACCGTAGACAATTTTGAGGTTTTCTTCTGCGTCAGCTTTAGTTGTTGCTGTTAATTTTTTAGTCTCAGCTTGTAATGTTTCAATATTATCGTATGTTTTTGTTTCTTTTACTGATTTACCGTCTTTAATAACTGTAACTTCGCGGGTTAATTTGCCGTCATCTCCTGCGGTTACTGATGCCGGAACATTTTCACCGTAAACTGTTGCCAGGTTGGCTGTTGCTTCTTCTTTTGTTGTTGCTTTAGTTGATAATGCTGCTGTAACATCAGGATCACTGTCTCCATCTACATCGGTATCAGAATCACTGTCGCTGTCACCGTCCACTCTGCCATCATCTCCGCCGTCGTCTGCGCCGTCAACTGCGTCGTCATCATCGGCTTTGTTTTGTTCGGCAACTTCTTCAATCAGTTCTTTGATTTTTGTATCAATTTCTGTCTTTTCACCCATGAGAACTTCAAATGCATCATAATTTTTAAGCCAATCTTTATCAGTTTTCATTTCAGGTTTCATTTTTTCAATTTTTGCTTGAAGTTCATGTATTTTTCTGATTTGTTCTTGGATAGTTGCTTTTTGAGCTTCGGTTACACCTTCCTGTGTTAACATTTTTTCAAGGTTTTCTACGGTTGAATCGAGTGTTTTCAAAGCAGTTTCCGCTTTTCCTAATACACGTTGATTCATTGACAGATTTACCTGTGCGTCTATAGCGTTGAAATTCATACTAGGCGCAGCCATTGGAATACCAAAGTTAATCATTCCGTTTATTGCTTGAAAATTATATGCCTGCCATGGAGCCATTGTCATTATCGAGTTCATATTGAATTGAACACCATTCCCCCATGTCGATGTCCAGGCATAAGGCATGCCTGCTTGGTTGAGTGCTAAATTCATCAACAGATTGTTCATATCATTGTTGTATTGCCATCCCATGACAAATTCTCCTTGATTTTATCCTCGTTAATTATATAAAGATTTTTTCTCATGGGAAATTGCGTTACTGTTAAGAAATGTTAAGAGGAGTTAGAAGATTAATAATATCTTCTCTGCTAATTTCGGGGTTAATTTCTTTTATTGTTGTTATAGCATCTGTGTTGATATCTTCTTTAAAGATTTCTTTGAGCAGTTCTTTATTGTAATCATACAGGATAGAACCGTGTTGGAGAATGTATCCGTTTTTTCTGAACTGGGCGGAGCCGATAAGTTTTTTCCCTTTGTAACAAAGATCTGCGCCTGTTGCAACCAGCATACAGTAGTCTATATTGTGAGAAGATTTTTTTATGCCGCCGAATTCGAGTTCAATTCCGAGCTTTGCAAATCTGTCAATAAGAATTTGGGAGATATCTTTGTATGAGCCGTCAACATTATCTCCGTGAGGCAGAAGACTCGTCGGAGTTATGTAGCTGTATGTAATTTCATCATCATGTAAAAGTGCACGTCCGCCTGTAAGACGTCTTATGGCATCTATCTTTTTTTTGTGCAAAAGAGCATAATCTATAAAATCATCTTTTTGGTTCCGTCCGAGAGATACGCACGCAGGTGACCAGCCATAAAGACGCAGGATAGGTTCTTTAAGCTCTTTTTCTATTGCAAAGTCAAGCAATTTGTTATCAATTTGCATGTTTTTGCTGCCAGTGTTTACTTCGTAGGGTATAAATTTCATATCAGTTCTTCTTTTCCCGTTCATTTAAGTTAGTTTCAAATTGTTTAAAGACATCATTGCCTACAAACTGTTCCAGAGCTGCCCGTTTTGAATAGAAATCGGAGTTTGCTTTTCTCTGGTTATCCAGTGCAGTTCTATAGTATGCGTCTGTAATCAGAATAACTTCCCGCGGCATGTCCTGTGATATATCGTAATTTTTTTTGCGTTGTTCTGTCATTTTTGAAAGAAGTTTTAATTTTTCGCGTGAAGTCATGTAATCATAATAAAGGTTTACTGTTTTCTGCTGCAAATCTTCAATTTTTCGGACAAGAATAATCATATCAGCATCGGTTACTCTTGTATATTTATAGTTGAGAGCTTTTGTATCCTGAGTCATAATGCCTAACATATTGCCGCCGATTAGGGCGCCGCTTGCCAGAAGAGGATTCCCCATACCGGCGCCTACAAGTGTTGACATACCGGCAATTGTTGTCAGAACTTTTTTTACTGATTTTTCATTAGGTTTATTTTCATCAGGGTTTGCCAGTTTATACAGCGCAAAGTTTATTACATCGCTTTTTGAAGCTGCGCCCTGCCATAACAGTGTCAAATCTTCCATCATGTCATTTTGTTGGAGTTCTAAGTCTGTGGCTATTTCTTTTGACATCTTTTTAATACTTAAATCAGCATAGGTAACGTCTTCTATGTTATAACTTTCTATGTTATTTTCGTCAATTTTTTCTTTTTCAACGTGAGTTTTTTGTACTTTTTGAATGTCTTCGACAGCCTCAACATACATTTTTTCCGGAGTATCTGTGAGTCCTACTCTGAATGCAGGCGGTTTTGGTTTATTTATATCAGCATAATCCACGGCAAACGATGCTGTTTGCGTGAGAAATATTGTTATAATCATTGCTGTTATTAATTTTTTCATTATTTACCCCTCGCCTTTTCTCCAACCAGTGTCGCATTATAGTTGTACTGGTAAAGGTTAAGGTTATCCACTACTTTTTTGCCTGCAAGACGCTGAAGTTCCAGATGGTATTTTTTCGCGGTTTGCATATAATAAAATTCTTCTATCTGCATTTCGTCATACAGTGATGAAGATATTGTAATTTCCAGCAGGTCATCTTCTGCTATGGCTTTTGAGTAATTTTTATTGTACAGAAGCAGTTTTGCACGCGTTTCTTTTAATTGTGTCAGGGTGCTTTTGTAGTTATAATAGGCATTAATAATTTTATCCTGAAGTTCTTCTACAAGTCCTGCAAGTTCAATCATTTCTGTATCAGTCAGAGGAATTTCCTGCGGTACATTTTTTCTGTTAATCAAGCTTTGTGCCAGACGACCAGCTGCAAAAGCGGATGACTGTACAAGATAATCAGAGCCTACCATATACGGCACAAAAGAGGCGCCTGCTGCAACTGCTGAAAGTGTTTTTGCCATAAGTGACGAATGAATTCTTCTTTCACTTTCAGGCGTTGCAAGCTTTTTCAGTGCAAATTCTATAACCTTATTGTTAGCAACGGTGCCGTTCCAGAGATTTTCTATGTCTTCAATATCTTTTTCTTTTTGCATGCGGATAAGTTCGTCCACAATTGCTTTGTCATTAACGAGCAGCGATTCTTTCTGGCGTAGTTCAGGTTTTTTCAGCTCAATTTGTTCTGCCTGAACGTTTTCCAGCTTAACTTCTTCCGCTGCCATTAAGGACGCGGTATTTAACATACTCCCCAATATGATTAAACATACTACAAGCTTTCTCATACTAAATTTATAGCACAAGCATAATAATAAATCCAATGATTGACAAAGTTATACATCCTTGGATTGTTCAGGCTGTATCCAAAAAAAAGTAGAATTTATATAGAAGAGGTAGAGCTTTGGTTACGGAAAATATCAACTTAAAATCATTGAACGGCGCGGCCGGCAGCACTCCTTTGTGCAAATCCAGAGCGTTGTGCCTGCTTGCTGATGCCCTCAGAAAAAGCTGCTCTTACAAAGAAGCCGTTACAAAATATTTGAATGCCATGCTTATAGACAGAAATAATGCGGATTCATATTTTGGGCTCGGCGTTTGTTATAAGAATTTAAAAATGTATCCTAAAGCTGTTAAATACCTTGAAAAAGCAACCGAACTCCGTGAAGATTTTTATCAGGCATATTTTGAACTCGGGCTCTGCCATCTGGCGGAGGGGATTTCGTGCGGCGCTATAAAGAATTTTGTCCGCGCGGTTCAGATTAATCCTGATAATCCCGAAGCTATTCTGCATCTCGGGATTGCACATGAATCCTGCGAAGAATACGAACTTGCTTTAATGATTTATCAAAAATTAATTGAAAATTCGCCGAGATATATCAAAGGTTACGAAAACAAAGCAGCTCTGCTGATTAAATTAAACCGCTATAAAGAAGCCTCTGTTTTGCTTCATCAAATATTAAAAATCAACCCCGATTATTACCGTGCTTATATGAGCATAGGAATTTGTTTTGACAAATTGGGAAAACGTGCCGATGCACAGCGCTATTACAGAAAATTTCTCTTAAGAAAACCTAATTCGCATCAGGCACAGTTTGTCAAAACAAGGCTGGAACGGTTAAAGAATATTAAAACCCGTAACATGCCGTTTTCTGTTGTAAGTCAAACATAATCTATGTTGTATTCAGCATAATTAAATCTCATGTGTGGTAAATTTACTACCATTTTATGTCTAATTTTATGCTGAAATTCTACTTGTTAAGTGCAATTATGAGACAATGTTCAGTACTACTGAGAAATTTCAGTAATTATACTTAAAGTGTAGAAATATGCGTAAAAATTCTATCTGTTACATGGGTAAATGTGAATGTAATATACTGCGCCGCGCATTATTTCTTTTCGCGGATAACGATTTCATATCCCAGATAGTCTAAAATTTGTTGGACGGTTTCAAATCTGATACGCTTGTTGTTTAATTGTGCAGAGATTGTACTGGACTGTGTTGTATCAATGCCGGCTTCTTTCAGGCGTGTAACTAGCTTACGCATTGATAAACCTTTTCTCAATAATGCTATTTCTATTTCCATTTTGATATCTAACATGCCAACAGTTTAATTTTTTATTTTTCAGTTGACAATAAGATAAACTAATGTTAGATATTATAATATTATGTTTTATAATACAAGACAAATGTTAAGAATAAATAAATATGGCTGGGTCTGGCATGATGATATAAATATGATTATTCCTCTAACCGATGATGGAGAATGGTTGTATAAATATTTTGTTGCGGGATTCAGGTTCCTTGAAGAGAAAAATATACGTGTCAAGCGGAAAATTATTAAAAAATTACGCGTACAAAGTGCATTTTTTAATTGTCTGCATAAAAGATACATTAAACCAAAATACCGGCGGTTAATGCGTAAATATAGATTTCAATAGGGTTAGAAAAATTTTTGATACTTTAGACTTCAAGAGTGACAGCGCCTTGACGGAAGATTTTTATATCATCATCAAACACTCCGGCAACTGTAGATTCAAGCCCTTTGCAGGTGCAGCCGTAATCTTCTATAATCAAATCAGCGAGTCCTGACATATTTTCCAGAGCCTGTTGATAAGTTTTTGCGGACGGCTGGTGGGAGAGGTTTGCACTTGTGGTTGCAAGAACATGACCCGGGGCAATTTCGCAAATTTCTTTGAAAACTTCATTGTCAGGCACTCTAATGCCTACAGTGTCTAAACCTGATGTCATATAATCCGGTGTCATTTCCGGATTTTTTTTGACGACGAGGGTCAGTGCACCGGGGAAATATTTTTTAACAAGCTGCTGCCCCTTTTTAGGAATAATTTTCACGTAAGCCAGCAGGTGATAAATATCATCAGACATTAAAATAAGCGGTTTTTGAGCTTCGCGTTTTTTAATTTCATATATTTTTTTTACGCCTTTTTCGGATGACGGCAGGCAGCCTAATCCCCATACAGTATCTGTTACGTAAGCAATTACACCGTCATTTTCAAGTACTTTTTTTATCTCGTCAGCATTCTTAATCATTTTTATTTCTCCGTAAAATGATTATAACATTAAAACAATTCGTAACTACTATACATTGAATTTGGTTAAGGTTCCTGTGAAAATTTTGCTAAAGCAAATGAGGAAATAATTTTTATTCACATTATGTATATATTAAAAGAGCAATAATAATAGGCAATAGATTGATAAATAACGTAGTTATACTTATGATTAAATCTTTTTTCAATAATTCGGCTTTCTTTTTTAATTTTGCAAATAATACAAAAGAATAGATAATTGCAACAGTAAATACTATAGGTATCAATAAAAGCATTACCCGATGGTCTACTGGTAAAATGGCTAAAAGTTTTTATAACTGTTCTAGGATTTCTATCGGGAAAATCTGCTTAGTAACCGGTTGTATAATTCTTTTGCATAATCCATTTTTAAAGCAAGATTAAGCATTGTATATACACTTATACAGATTGCTCCCACAATTCCGATTTTGAGGATTTGATATACAAATTTAGGCATTTCCGGTGTAAATTTATCCATTAATAATGCAGCGCCTGCACACACTATAAGAGTTACAAATCCGGCTGCCAGCATTTTGAATAAATTACGGAAAAGCTCGCCGTAATTTAATTGTATTTTTTTGTTTATTAATACCCCGAGAACTACTGCATTAAATAAAGTTACAAAAGATGTTGACAGTGTAATGCCGCCTATACTCATGCCGAGAATGTTTATGAAGAGTATGTTTAAAAATACTTTTAAAATTATTGATGTAAATGCTACCATAAACGGAGTTTTGGAATCGTTAAATGAATAATATACTCTTGTGATAGAATCTCTGAAAACATAAGGAAGTATTGATACAGAAAGAAACCACAGCGCTTCTGTTACCATAAACGTTGCTCTGCTGTCGAAAGCTCCGCGTTCAAAGACCAGTCCTATTCCGTCTATTCCGAGTACAATTATTCCTATTATAATCGGGATGGCTCCGAAAAATAACACCCCGACACCTTTGTTAAAATAATTTTTAATCCCCTCGTAATCTTTTTCCATTACCAGTCTGGAAAATATAGGAAACAACGGTACAAGAAATGCTGTAACAAGAATTCCTACAGGAAACTGAAACACTCTGTTTGCATAGCCTATTGCTGTCCACGCGCCCTCTCTTAATGCAGAGGCAAAGAACATATCAACATATATATGAATTTGTCCGACTGTGGAACTTAAAATTGCGGGGAATAAAAGTTCGCAAATACTTTTGAAGTTCGGGTTATTAACAACATCAATGTTGGGTTTTAAGCGGTAACCAAGCTGTCTGATTTTCGGAAACTGAACTACCCACTGTAAAATTGCACCGATTGTTGTTGCCAGTGCAAGAGTTGTTCCTGCGTTGTCATTTTTGCCGGATGTCATTACCATTGCAATAATTACAACGGACATTATTATCGGAGAAACATTCGGCAGCATAAAGTATCTGTAGGTTACCAGAAGTCCGTAATATATCCCGACAATTCCGCCGATTATAAGAACAGGCGACATTATTTTTAAATGTTCCGCAGCCAGACGAATTAATTCAGGCTCGCCGCCTGATGCAATTATTCCCATTATTTGCGGCGCAAAGAAATAGCATAACACCGCCAGCACCGTAAAAAATATTATAGTTGTCGTCATAAAAGTGCTGTAAAGTTTATTCAACTCTTCTGTCGGTTTATCTTTTAATGACGGAATTAATTTTGAAAAAATTGCAACCGTTGCACTGTGGAAAGGCCCGCCAACGCCGCCGAGCAGGATTATTGACAGCGCCGGAATCTGGTAAGCATAAAAGTATGCATCCGAAACAAGCGATGTGCCGTAATAATTAGCTATTACTACATCTCTTACAAATCCGATGAGCTTTGAAAATATAGTAATAATTGCAATCAGCCATGCGGCTTTTAATACTCCGGAAGCTTTATCATCAGCTGTCATCACGTTCCTCCACTTCTACAAAAATCCTCAGGGCTTTATTATCCCCCTCAGTTACAGGATAATAGAAAGTTATGGAGTTGCGCCCGAATTTTACAAATCTTGATATATCTATACGGTTTACTCTTTTAGCCGGCAAAACACTCTTTTCCAGCTGGAAAGTCTTTTCTTTTCCGTTTATAATTACAGGAAGTTCAGAAAGCTGGTATTTGTTATCAACAATCAATGCTGCTTTCTTTTTATTTAAATAAAAATTCTGTGTGACGTTTTTATTTTCTGCAGAGAGAATAAACGGTTTTGTTGCAAGAGTTATACCGGAATAATAATGTTTGAGGATTTTATCGTAGCTCTGGTGCATTTCAGAACCCATAAAACCTGCGCCATACTGGCTCATCCCGACTCCGTGTCCGTAACCTCCGCCGTAGGCCGTGATTGTGAGAAGATTTCCGTTTTCGTCCCATTGATGTTCAAACACAACATTTGCACTAGGAAGCGCTTTGCCCTGATTTACAAGAAGCCGTCTTATGACAAGTTCTTTCCAGATTTTATAAGTTTTGTCTTTTGTCACAATTTCCATTTCTATAATTTTTCCGGAATCACCGCGTCTTATAACTTTTAGTTCAACAATATCTCCGAGAGTTTCTCCTCTGGCAAAATGCGGATGTACAAAACCTGTTGCAGACTGTTCTGCAAGTGTACGGGCGAGAGTCTTTTGCAAATCCTCCTTAGTCCAGTTTCTTGTCCAGCGAAAGTACGGTGAACGAACGTCAAAGGAATCCGGTCTTGATTTGTAGTAGGCGGCTGCGGCTTCTTCCGTATTCAAAGGTGTTTGGCTCAGAATATCAGGTTTTGCATGCAAATAAGGTTTGTCCTCTGAGGGAAAAGACTTTGTTTTCGGATCCGAAGAGACATAGGCAAAACTTTCTGTGTAACCGCCTGCGGTTGAAGAATACTGTGCCAGTATGATGTTCCAATCGTATATTGCAACAATTCCTTCTGTTTCTTCTACAGCTTTATTGCCGAGTTGTTTTTCTGAATTTGCACCGAAATAAACCTGACTTGCCACACTGTCAACAACGTCAAAAGCATCATAAGCTTTTGTTCTCGGTGAAAGTACATAGTTTCTTGCCGCAACACTCTGGGCTTTCAGTGCTTCCAGCCCAAATCGGACGGGCATTTCGTTTGGAACAACGCCTTTCAGGTATTCTTCGACTTCTATAACATTTACTATATGGAAAGTATTTTGCTTGTATTTTACAATTTCAAAGGCGCCGTGGTAGAGGGCATTACTACCTGCGCGTCTGAGCCCGCGTACTCCCAGAAGACCGTCATCACAGGTTATTGTATAAGGGCCGGAAGATTCTTCCAGCACTGTGCCGTCATCTTTGAAAAGGGTAATCATTCCGGATTCGGTTTTGATATTCAGATTTTGATTTGCCGGAATTGCGCCTATCAAAATACCGTTTTCATAAATTTTTATTTCGGAAGTCCCGTAGATTGTAGTTTTGTCGTAATCGTATCTTGCAAAAGAATTATCGCCTATCCCGACTCTTATTATTTCTGATTCCGGAGCTTTTCTTATTTCGGAATAACCTCCGCTGTATGCTGCCTGCATCGTGTTTTCCGGAATTTGCGGCATGCTCCTTGCCGGTATAGAACTACCTAAAATTAATGCTATACATGAAATTATAAAACAGGATTTTGCTACTTGACTTCCCAAGTTGTGCCTTCCTTTGAATCTTTCAGAATAATTCCTTTTTCATCAAGCGCAATTCTGATTTTGTCAGCGATATCCCAGTTTTTTTCTTCTCTTGCTTTTTTTCTGTATGCAATAAGTTCTTCCATACCGACAAAATTTTCGCCGAGTTTTTCGGAAACATATTTTACTGCATCCTGCAGTTCTTCATCAGATAATGTAGCTTTTTCAAAGCTGAAACCTAAAACATTTGCCAGTTTAAACAAGATAGTAAAAGCGTTTTTGTCGTCTTTATTCGCTTTATTGGCAAGTTCAAACAGAACGGCAAGCGCTTTTGAGGTATTTAAGTCGTCATCCATTGCCTCAATAAATTCTTTATATTCATCAGATTTTGT
>CALUTF010000029.1 GCA_944323595.1 Candidatus Gastranaerophilales bacterium
TGATGACCAAGAAAAGACCATTTTGTAACATGTAAAACGATTACTTCCGACCGCTAAAACTTAAACACAAAGCCAACATTGCCGAATAATCTTTTTATGCGTTCAGATAAAATGTCCCGTTAAATTACAATGATAAAAACAATTTAAAAATTGATTTATATAAATTGTGACTAAAGAGAGTGTTTCAAGCTATTTTGAAACACTCTCTTTATAAACCTTACGCGTGGAGGGATTCGAACCCCCGACCTTTTGGTTCGTAGCCAAACGCTCTATCCAACTGAGCTACACACGCTTATTCAGTTTTTACTCGTTTATACTACCTTAAAAAAAAAATTTTTTCAAGTTTATTCTAAGAATTTAAAAAACGGGAAATATTATTAATCTTTTCTTCAAAAAATATGTTAATCTGATAATAGATGCAGAATATTAACAAAAGGAGGTACTATGTCTTACATTTTCGAAGATGACAACGACAACGAAATTGAACTCACTCCCAGAGAACGTAAGATTTTTAAACTAATAATCCAGGGCTGGGAAAATCATGAAATAGCGGAAGAACTCCACATAAGCACGCACACCGTCAAATTTTACGCTAGTTCAATTATTAAAAAATTAAATGCAAAAAACAGAACACATGCAGCTTATATCGCAATGCAGATGAACCTTTTCAAGTAAGTTAACTCTGCGTAACAATTTGATTGATTCTGCCAAAAATTATATAATGTACAAATATGAGATTAAATTATGAAAAGATTTTTTAAATTTTTAATAATATTTGTACTATTTTTGATAACATTTGCACCACTCGCTATTGCTGACGGGGTATACAACTACAAAATAACTTCCGCCAATTTTGATGTGTCAAATTCTGTTATTGTGCTAACATCACCTGACACAATTGACGGAGTTATAACAGATTCCATAAAACTTGTAGAAATGGATAATCCCAAAAGAGCCTACTTTGATATTAATTCTGCCGTCCTGACTATTCCTAAACAAGATTGGACATTTAGTACTGGCGGAATTAAACAGGTGAAAATCAACCAGTTTACAACAGAGCCTAACGTTGTAAGAGTTGTAATATACTATGATGATGACTTTGATATTTCTAAAGTAAAATTTGCAAGAATTAACAATAATCTCATAATAAAATTCAAAAAGCCGCAATTAGACAGCACATATTTTCAAAACGTATACAGGGATGACCACTCCTCATCCAGTGATTTTTATGAATATCTGACTGTAAAAATGCCGGCACCTGAACCGACTCCGGGCGAAAATATTGTTGAACAAATCCACGATGCTTTTAACACTACAATGCAGGTGGCAACACAGCAAATACCGCCGGAAAACCTGTTTATAAAAAAAGAATTAACCTTGAATTCAAAATATTATCTGAATAAAATTACCCCAAAACCAAACTCAATACTTATAAGCGGCTTTGGCGCAATGACAATAGAAAAACCGATGGTTCTCCAAAATCCGTCAAGGCTTGTCTATGACATCCCGAACGCGGTTGTCAGAAATGAATTAAGGAATGTCGAACATAAAATTAACGAAACCGATACGGTAAAAGTCGGTCAATTTGAAGCAAACAAAGCACGCATAGTTATCACAACCAACGATGTAACTAAATATATACCGATATTCTCAAGTGACAATCAGTCAATATTAATCGCAAACTACGAAAAAGTTGAACCCCAATCAATAATGACTAATACAACGGCTAATACAAATTTCTATTATGAAAAAATAGATGCTCAGACAAGCTCTATGATAATGAGTTTTAATAATCCGGTTGTAATGGGTGTGGACAGAACAGCTGCAGGGTTAACTTTATACTTATATAATAATAACCAGTTTGATACAAATGCATTTAATGCAAAATACGGTAATACAATCTTCGGTCATACCACTATTACAAAACTCGCGCCTTTAGGTGTCAGAATTGATATTCCTGTAGAAAAAGATGCTATTACTTACGCCTATGAGGGCAGTGATAGCAAAACTATTAAGGTAAAAATAAAACAGGCAAAAAAAGAAAAAACAGTCATAACACGTCCGACCCTAAATAATAAAAAGGCATCGAGACTTATTGTAATAGACCCCGGACACGGCGGAGAAGACTGTGGCGCAATACGTGATGATATTATGGAAAAAGATATTGTCCTTGATATATCAAAACGTGTTGAAAAATTATTAAGAAACAAAGGTTACGGCGTAGCAATGACCCGTACAGATGATTCAACAGTATCGCTCCAAAAACGTGTTGAGTTCAGTGAAGCCAGAAAACCTGATATATTTGTGAGCATTCACGTAAATTCCAGCGTAAAACCTGAAATTACGGGAATTGAAACTCACTACTACCGTCAGGAAAGCCTTAACCTTGCCCAAACAATCCACGCCTCTATGGCAAGTAATATAAAATCTAATGACAGAGGATTGTTTAAATCTAAATTTTATGTTATAAATCATACGACAGCACCGGCAATCCTTTTGGAAATAGGCTTTATATCCAATACAAATGAACGGGATCAGCTGGTAAGTGATAAACGTAAGCAGGCAACTGCAGAAGCAATAGTTGAAGGAGTAGAAAATTATTTCAAACAACATTAACCACCAGCCAATAGCATTTTTTGACTCCGGAGTAGGCGGCTTAACAGTTTTTGAAAAACTGAAAAAGCTTTTGCCGAACGAAAATTATCTTTACTTCGGTGATACTATTAATATGCCTTACGGAGAAAAAACAAAAGAACAGCTTATAGAATTTTCCGATAAAATATTCAAATTTTTTGAATCAAAAGGTGTAAAAGCAGTAGTTATGGCATGCAACACAACATCAGCAACTGCGTATAGTTCGCTAAAAGACAATTATAACTTCAAAATATATCCGATAATACAATCAGTTGCACAAATAATTGCAAATATGGGGATAAAAAGAGTCGGTGTTCTTGCGACAATAGCGACTATTAATTCTCATGCATATTCAAAAGAAATATACAAATACAATCCGGACATGGAAGTTTTGGAACTAGCCTGCCCTCAGTGGGTTCGTATAGTGGAAGAAAAAAGAGAAAATGAACCGGAATGCGAAAAATTAATTACAGCAAAATTAGCGGAAATGCTCTGGTACAGTCCGGAAAAAATAATTCTCGGCTGCACACATTACCCGTATTTACTTGGAATTCTGACTAAATACGCGGATGCGGAAAAATTTATTGACCCTGCAGAATACTTTGCAAAAGCAATAAAAGAGGATTTAGCCTCACACGGACTCTTGAACCCTCAAACAGAGGAGGGTTACGAAAAATTCTATGTAAGTTCGGCACCGGAAAACTTTAAAAATGCAGGCTCAATGTTTTATGACATCAAAACATTGCCGGAATTAATCAAATTATAGCATTCCTGATAGGTTTCACATTCAATAATTCCGTCAGAATTAAACAGTTTCTCATTTGTAACATCAAGTTCCGTAGAATTTTCACGGATGGCAAAAACAGGGATATTACGTTTTAAAGCCTCTATTACCGGTACAGCCCCCAAAGAATTATAAGGCATTACAAGAAAATCAAGCTCTCGAACGGATATATCAGCCTTATCAATAGTTAAAAGAGGTGCATTATTCAACCCCAGAAGCACACATGGCAAGAAAGTAGGCGTAATATATTCAGAAGCAGCTTTGGGATTAACAATATCAGTTGCAATGCTTAAGTCATCAAAAGCAGGCGAATGTGCGCACGGCACCCTTAATTCACGTGAAATATAATGGGACAATATAGCTTCAACACCGCCTACAGGATCCACCCCTATACCATTTGCATACTCAATATTATCCTCTTCCGGATTATTGAACATACCAACAATTGCAATTGCATTACACCCGTCTGCAAGAAGTTCTTTTGCTGTATTAAGCATAGTGTCCGGATTTTTTACAGAGCCGGTTGAAATTCCGTTCCCGTCAATAAAAAACTCTATACCTATCTCACGCTCAGTTTGCTTATAATCAACAACATTAACGCCGTAAACGGTTTTCACAGCATTAAGCGTATTTATATGTACATTCAAAACATCCTGCGGAATAGCGCTATCAAAAACTATCCCTATTTTATTGCCATAAGATTCTTTCAAATTTATTTCACCTTTAAGAAAGCTGTCAAGAGAATAACCCTCAACATAAAGCATGTTATCATTAATTCCGGAGAATCCGCCGGCATTAACGACATTAGGATTAACAATAAGTTTAGATATTTCTGAAAATTTTCGAGCCCATACACTCGCATCACCGGCATATCCGCCGATTGATGCTCCAACACCTGTCGGAACTATAAATGCGCCTAATCTTGAACCGTCTTTCAACATAATAAAATAATACAACAAAAAAGCGGCGAAATCGCCGCTTTTTTTAATATCAATACTATTCAATTGTCTATCCTTGTGATACACCTCCATATGAAAAGTCGTTCTTGATATTAGTTTGCAGGAGTTTTGTCCAGCTGCTTTCGTATGAGGAGATAGTGTTTAACTTAGTTTCCAGTGTGTTCTTTTGGACTTCTAAATCAGCTTCCCATGATTCGATAGTTGCCAGCTCCCACTCGTGTTCTTTTTTAAGGTCTTCTATCATTAATTCGTAGTTATCTGTACCATAATATTCATAATACAAGGCCTGTTCCTGTTCATTGTATTTGGCTTGACTGTCAGCAGTCTGAGTCGTTGCATACATCAAATTAAGCATAACGCCTGATAATTGGTCGTTAATCATAGATTTTTGTTTTGTGTAAAGTAACAATGTTTCATGAAGATTTGATATTGCCATCGCTCTGTCCTCTTTTTTTTAACTCTCTTACTTATATAAACGATTTTGTCATTTCCCGATTTCAGTAAAGGCTTAATTTGTTACATTTGTTTACAATTATTTTTACAATAAGATAACATACAGATTATTGGAGGATATTAATCTTTATGTTATAATATAAACTGTTAAACAGGAGAGAACTATGGATCAGGAAACATATTTAAAAATAATGGGTTACGTCCCGACGGTAATAGAAGCATCATCCAGAGGAGAGCGCTCTTTTGATATATTTTCAAGACTATTGAGAGAAAGAATTATATTTCTCGGAACAGAAATTGATGATGATGTAGCAAACTCTGTAGTTGCGCAGCTTCTCTTATTGGACAGTGAAAATTCAGAAAAAGACATTATGATGTACATCAACAGCCCCGGCGGTGTAATCACAGCAGGTATGGCAATTTATGATACTATGAACCTGATTAAAGCTGATGTATCAACTATATGCCTTGGTGAAGCCGCAAGTATGGGCGCATTTCTTCTGTCATCAGGCGCTAAAGGAAAAAGAATGGCGCTTCCGGGGGCAAGAATTATGATTCACCAGCCTCTTGGCGGTGCAAAAGGTCAGGCAACAGACATTGAAATTGAAGCAAAAGAAATCCTCCGTATGAAAGCTATGCTAAACGGTATTCTTGCAGAAAACAGCGGTCAGCCTCTGGATAAAATTAAAAAAGATACAGAACGTGATTACTATCTTTCAGCTAAAGAAGCAATGGAATACGGACTGATTGATAAAGTTATAGAAAAAAGTCACTCTTAACAAAACGTAACATTTTAGCAAAAACATGCAATTCCGGCGGGGTTGCATGTTTTTATATACATGTAAAGGTAGTAAAAGGTTACAATGGTTAGTTAAATTTAGGTAGGAGTAAGTACAATGTCACTGCTAATTTTTGTTAAACGGAAAGTTGACATTATCCATCGTCTAAATGCTAAGAACTATGAACTGAATGAAGTCGTATCAAAATTATCAGATCTAACTTCTTATTCAAACAGCATTGGAGATGGCATCGTATCTATGAGTGATATGATGCACGCTCCCAGTTCAATGCTTGGCAGGATGATGATGTTTGCGCAATTTTCCCACAACGCTGCGATACAGATGACGCAGCAGCAAATGATGCAAATGCAGCCTATGATAGCGGCACAAACACAACAAATGAAAGATGCCGCTCAGGCAGCACAATATCAAAACTGGATTCAAAACTGTATTTATCAACAAGCCAAGGAATATCTTGGTAAAATGGAAACTCAAACATTAAACGAACAGGAAAAGAAACTTCAAAAAGAAAAGACCCACATTGAAACTGAAATCAGAATGCTAGAACAAGAACTACAAAGTGTAGAACGGGCAGAAGAAAACGGTATAAAAAGCTGGGCTCCTAAATACGTTTAATCGTTTTTAGACAAGAATACTTAACCAACATCCTATCCTTAACTAACCAATTTAAGGGCTCATTTAACAATGGGCTCTTTTTCATGTTATACGGTTATCACAAAATCAACCGGTCTGTCAAAATCCTCAACAGGCAAAGCTTCAATAACCTGCTTTTCGGAAACGGGAACCATTGTTTTGGCGGATAAATTTTTAGAAAGAAATCTGTCATAAAAGCCGCCGCCGTAGCCTAGACGATAATTTTTCTTATCAACAGCAAGAGCCGGAACAATTATTAAATCCAGCACTTTCGCATCAACAGGCTTATTACACGGCTCCATTATATTATAAGCGGATTTTTCAAGTAAATCGTCTTTACAATACGGACATACCTGCAACTCAGCCCCATTTACCCGCGGCAGATAAAAAGTTTTTCCCGCATCTTCCAGAAGCCCTCTGACATCTATTTCATATTTTGTCGGATAAAAAATCATAACATTGCAGGCTCTTTGATAAACCTCCGTGCTTCTTATTTTTTCTGTGAGTAACTCACTTAAAAGCCCTAAATCAAAAGTCTTCCGCAAATTTTTAAATCTAATACGTAAGCCGGTTTTGTCATCCATATTTTTACTATATAATAAATACAATGGAAAACAAATGCGACAACAATTTAATAAACCCGAATTGGGCAAAACACGGATACATTCAGGTATATACAGGTAACGGGAAAGGAAAAACCACCGCATCATTGGGGCTTGCAATGAGAGCACTCGGCAGATGCTGGAAAGTACTGATTATAATGTTTACCAAAGGCGGTGATGACTATGGAGAACTTAATTCATTCCGTAATCTATCACCGGAAATCGCCCAAAATCTGACAATAGTACAGGCAGGTCTCGACAGAATTGTTTACTCAAATAACAAAACACGCCACGACAGCGAAGAAATTAAAAAAGGCTGGGAACTCGCTAAAAAAGCAATCCTGAATGACGAATACAATCTTATAATTCTTGACGAAGCCAATATAGCAATTGATTTGGGTCTGATTGACATAAACGAAGTTCTGGAGGTTTTAAAAAACAAACCTGAAGATATGGAAATCGTACTAACAGGCCGCAACGCTAAACCAGAAATTATAGACATTGCGCATCTGGTCTCTGAAATTCACCCCGTAAAACATTATTGGGATACCGGAATAGCTGCGCGCAAAGGCATTGAATATTAATAAGTTCCGCGCATCAAATCAGATAGTTTTATATTTTCGGATTTTTTGAAAGTTTTTTTAGCTTTTGGTTTTGCCGTTTCCGTAAGCTCTTTAAACTGACTTAAGCCTACTTTTTTATCATCCTGCTTTATCATAAAAATTTCTTTAAAAAATGTGATAATATCGTTCATTTTTTCCTCACACTGGTTTTACTTAACAACATACTACATTAAATAAGCTCAATGTGCAAATTTCATCATACTTTATGTTATATTAATCATATACACAGACTGAGGTTTTAAATTTGAATAGTTGTTATTATGAAACTTTGGAAAAGAATTTTAATGAAGCGCTGGCATTGTGCGAGCGAGAATTCACACATGAAGAGCTTATGCAAATGCTCCAAAACGGCAACATTCCTCAAAAGCAAATTGCAGCCCTGAAGTTATCAGACATCAAATCAGCTGAAGACGCGGACATTCTTCTCTCAAACCTCACAGGACAGGACGGAAAAATCCGAGAAGCCGTCTCCATTAAACTTGACGAATTTATGAATAATCCTCAAACCGCAGTCTTTTTCAAAAACTTGAAAAACTACGACATCTTTCTTGATGCCGTGGTTGATATCAACGCAAACATTTGCAGAAACGTAATTTCCGCTATATCATCCCTGAAAAATAACACTGATTTTACAACCTATTTTTGTACAAAACTAACAGGAATGATTTTTAACCTCCTTGATAAAATAGAAAACTTTAACGAACGTGACGGAAAATACACCGTAAACAAACAACTCTTTAAACTATACTGGTGTTTAGAATGCGTTTATGTATTCTATGAAAACTTTGACCTCAACACTCTAAAATCCATACTCAGACGGACTAAATCCGTTCAGGAATATACAATAAGAGAAAAGACTGCTAAGATTTTAACCCACAATATAGAAGACCCAGAACTAAAGCAAATTAAAGCCGAACTGAAACAAGACCCCAATTATTACGTCCAAAAATATTAACAAATCACTCAGACAAAACACATTGTTAAGATATATTACACATTTAGTAAAAAATATATACAATGTAAGCAATTTTTCAGTATGGAAATACTTTATATATATACAAGAGGAAAAATCAATAGGGAAATTAAAAGGAGAACACCATGGCAAGAGTACTAATATCAATGCCTGAAAGATTTTTAGACGAAATCGACGCAGTAGCAGGACAAGAAAACCGCACAAGATCTGAATTAATACGGGAAGCACTCAGAACTTATATGTACAGAAATCAGATACGCAACAGTCAAAAAGCACTTAAAAACGCGGAAATACTTGAAGCAATACTTGAATAAAAACAAAAATCGTGGGAAAATAAAAATTATATAATTGGGGATCGGGAAAATGAACAAAGCAGATTACATTATGACATCAATAGATGAATACTTCGCAACAATAGAAAAAGAAAATGCAAAACGTCGTGAAATGGTATCAAAGGCACTTGCAAGATATTTACAAAAGCCGGCTGGCAGCAAACAGACAGCGAATATTTTAAAGGAAAAACTTGGATAGAATTTACAGCTGCTCGGTATAAAGGTAACAAAATTTGTAGGAAAGAAAAAAAATATGAAGCCCGTTATGATAATAGCGGGCTTTGCGGTATCAAGAGCAAACATAATGTTTGGCAAACATGATGTTTGCATCAATAGGACTCCTCAACTTTCAAAATGTCGCCTGTATTAGGTGTTCAAAAATTTTTGAATATCTTTAAAATTGCGGCTTTTGTAGAAACTCTTTTCAGAAAAAAGAGCTCTGAAAAACCAGAGCTCTTTTTAAAGTTTTAGGTTTATTAACAAAATTATTCAATAATTTTATCAACAACACCGGCACCAACAGTACGTCCGCCTTCACGAATAGCGAATCTCATACCTTCTTCAATAGCTACAGGAGCGATAAGTTCAACTTCCATAACTACGTTGTCACCAGGCATAACCATTTGACCGTCAAATTTAATTGAACCGGTTACGTCAGTTGTACGGATGTAGAACTGAGGTCTGTATCCAGGGAAGAATGGAGTGTGACGTCCGCCTTCTTCTTTAGTCAATACGTAAACGTTAGCTGTGAATTTAGTGTGCGGGTGGATTGAACCAGGTTTAGCAAGAACTTGACCGCGTTGGATTTCAGTTTTATCAATACCACGGAGCAAAGCACCAATGTTATCACCTGCTTGACCTTGGTCAAGAGATTTTCTGAACATTTCAACACCGGTAACTGTAGTTTTCTTAGTTTCGCCTAAACCAACTAATTCAACTTCATCACCAACTTTAACAATACCACGTTCTACTCTACCTGTAGCAACTGTACCACGACCTGTGATAGAGAATACGTCTTCAACCGGCATCAAGAACGGTTTGTCTAAATCACGTTCAGGAGTTGGGAAGTAAGTATCTACTGCATCCATCAATTCCCAGATTTTGTCAACCCATTTATCTTCGCCGCGTTGAACATTCGGATTAGCTTGAACTGCTTCAAGAGCTTTCAAAGCTGAACCGTGGATGAACGGAATGTTGTCACCGTCAAATTCGTATGAAGAAAGAAGTTCTCTAACTTCCATTTCAACTAATTCTAACAATTCAGGATCGTCAACCATATCGCATTTGTTAAGGAAAACAACCAGGTTAGGAACACCAACTTGGCGAGCAAGAAGGATGTGTTCACGAGTTTGAGGCATTGCACCGTCTGTAGCAGCAACTACGAGGATAGCACCGTCCATTTGAGCAGCACCTGTAATCATGTTTTTAACATAGTCAGCGTGGCCCGGGCAGTCAACGTGAGCATAGTGTCTAGAATCTGTTTCATACTCAACGTGAGCAGTAGAGATGGTAATACCTCTTGCTTTTTCTTCCGGAGCAGCATCGATTTCATCGAATTTTTTAGCTTGAGCTTTACCAGCTGCAGCCATAACACCTGTAATCGCAGCGGTCAACGTTGTTTTACCGTGGTCTACGTGACCAATGGTACCAATGTTAACGTGCGGTTTGGTACGTTCATACTTTTCTCTTGCCATGAGAATAATCTCCTTTTCTCTTTACTAATTATACTACTTACTAATTTGGTATTTTAAGCCATAATTTAATGATAGTTGCTCAATTTTTTTTGTCAATAAGTATTAATTTATAAAGGAAAGGATGTATCAGACAAATTTTACTTTCTCTTCAGGTTTTGAAATGTTTACACTCTCAAACAGTACACCACATATAAAGAGGAATAGAATGTTTATCTTTTAAAGTATTCAGCAAATATTTATTGTCGAAACTTTTTGAAACTACCTCTGAGATTTGTAAGCGTGTTGTTGGAGAATTTGCAGGCGGAACTTTCAATATGTAAAGATTTGTTAAAACGAATTTTAAATCCTTGAAAAGCAGGCATAGCATAGCATAGCATAGCATGCGAGGCGAGGTGTAAAGTTTTGTTTTGTGGTTGCCGATAAATACTTTAAGCGAACAAACACGAAAGGATTTCTATGGGCGGCATCGAAAAAGAACTTAATTTTATCTTGAGCCTGGCAAATAAAAACGGGCAAAAAATTGATCTGAACTCTTTTACAGGTGAAGGAGTCACCAAAAATGATATAAACAAGTCTGTTTTTGAAAAGTTTGACTTGAATAATGACGGCAAAATAGATAAAAATGAAGCAAAAGCAATGAGTGCTTTTTTGAAGAATCGTGCCGGAAATGATAATATTTTATCGCATAAAGAAATTCAACAGTCCGGATTATGGGGAAATCAAAAAGACCAGACGGCATTTTTTAATGCTTTATATGATTTATATACCCAGCAGGCATCCAATGATGCGGCGGCAGAGCAGACACCAGCAAATACACCTGCTGCACAGTCTTCAACTCCTGCACCGGCATCGGTTTCTACACAGCCTGTAGAAATCCCTGCGGAAGAACCGAAAGTTGAAGAAACTCCTCAGCCGAGTGTAGAAACTCCTGCGGAAGAACCGAAAGTTGAAGAAACTCCTCAGCCGAGTGTAGAAACTCCAGCGGAAGAACCTCAAGAAAATCAAAATAAAACTTATAATTATGAAGTCAATTATAAAGATACATGGTACGGTATTGTACAGGCCAAATACGGCATAACCGACCATAAGCAGACAATGGAAATCGTTCGGCAGCTAAAAGCGCAAAATAATGTTGATCCTAAAGCAACAAATATGCCTTCAAATATTACATTACCTGAAAATGTTACATTAAAAGATGGCACAGAGGTCAAAATGGCTGATATAGATGCGGCTGTTGACCAGTCTCACTGGGGTTATAAAACTACAAGCGAAACGGGAAGATACACTATTACACAGAATGGCAAGACCAGATATTACGCTGCAGACGGTACAGAGCTTAAACAAAGTTATTACGAAGCAAAAGAAGCCTCAGAAGATAAACGCCAAATGGCAGAAAGCGGTTCCGGCAGATATTCATACACTGCAGAAAACGGCGAAACCTGGTATTTTGCCGCAGACGGTACTGCAATTAAAAAAGAGTATTACGAACGACGAGAAAGCGAATACACGGCAGTTAATGCACAAAAAGAAACACTTAGCAATGCAAGAGATGCTTTTGAGCAGCAGAAAGCTTCTGACGGCTGGGCAGGAAAAACCGCTGATGCTGTGAGCGTGTTATGGAATTCCGACAACCGTGCTGTAAAAGTTGAAGAAGATTTACAAACCTACGAAACCCAAATAAAAGAACTTCAACAGGCACAATCAAAAGGGGCGGCTGAATTCAGTGCAAAATTCAAAGAAATTTACGGGGTTGATTACAATCCTGCAAATATTGCAGCATATGAACAAAATCCGACGGAAGAAAACTACAAAAAAGCTTACGGAACTAAAAATGATATCCATAAGCGTGTAATGGATTACAATAAATCCCAGCAAGAGGGCGCTGCTGCAGTTAAAACAACCGTAGTTGTAGGTGCGACTGTTGCAGCCGCAGTCGCAACAGGTGGGGCTTCACTGGCAGCGACGGCCGCAATTGCAGGCGCATCAACAATGGCAGCAAGAGCAGCAGTCGAGGTTTCAGATTTAGCCACAAATGCTATAGATGGAGATGTTAATTCTGAAAATCTTAATAATATAGCAAAAGAGGCCATGGTTGAGGGTGCAATATCTGCAGTAACAGCCGGAGCGGTTAAAGGTGCAGCCGGTATGCTGGGTAAGGCAGCTCCTAAAGCTGCTCCTAAGGCTACATCTGAAACCGGGCTTGCAAGAGTTCAACCCAAAGGCACTTCGTCAGTCGCAAACACTGAAAAAATGCCGGTTAAAGGTTCAACAGGTGGCCCAGGTTCGCCTGGCGGTGCCGGTTCAACTTCATCTGCCGGTGCATCTGCTTCTTCAAAAGGTGCGTCTGGTTCCGCACAAGGCGCATCAAGTTCGGCTGAAAATGCAGGAGCAAGAGGAGCTTCCGCTGCTGAAGATACTGCTAAAGCCGCTTCTGCTTCAACCGGTTCATCATCAAATCTTACTTTTGTACAGAGTATGTCGTCTAAAATTGCAAATCGCGGCGGATTATCTAATCTGTCTTCGGCAGAAAAATCCCAGCTCAGCAATCTTATTGGTAAATCTGTTGATGATATTGCACAAATGCCTAAGACTGAGTTCCGGCAATTACTTTTGAGATTCCACCCTGATAGAAATCTGGGTAATGAGGAATTTTGTCAGGAAGTATTTTCTATAATTAATAATTTGAGAGTTGCAGCTTAGATAAAAAAGAGACCCTGTAGGGTCTCTTTTTAGTTTTGGATTTGTTTATTTTATTAAACCTCTTCGTCATCGGAAGTTTCTTCAACAGAGTCTTCGTGCTGAATATCTTCTTCATCATAAGCCTGCTGGTTCATTTCTTCTTCAATTTCCTGCTTCAATTCATCATCTTCATCCTCAATAATGTCATCTTGAGGTTCATCTTGATAATTTTGAATGTTTTGAGCTTCGGCTCTCTCCATTTGAGAAACACTCTTGATATCTATTTTCCAGCCGGTCAATTTGTGTGCAAGTCTTACATTTTGCCCCTCACGACCGATTGCAAGGCTTAATTGATCGTCAGGAACAACAACCATAGCTTCGTGAGCGTATTCATCGTCCGCAAGAATATCAACTGACACAACTCTTGCTGGAGAAAGCGCGTTAACAATATATTCCACAGGATCATCGGAATATCTTACGATATCAATTTTTTCATTCTTCAATTCTCCAACTATAGTCTGAATTCTTGAGCCTCTCGGGCCGATGCAGGCGCCTACAGAGTCAACTTCCGGATCATTTGACCATACTGCAATTTTTGTTCTGTAGCCTGCTTCACGGGAAATTGATTTAATTTCAACGATACCGTCTTCAATCTCCGGAACTTCAAGTTCAAAAAGCTCTCTAACAATTTCTGCATGTGCGTGGGATACTATCACCTGCGGCAGTCTAGTTGTTTCTTTTACGTTAAGCACAAAAACTCTGATTCTGTTGCCCGGTTTATAATATTCCCCAGGAATTTGTTCTTTTTGTGGCATAATTGCATCGGTTTTACCAATATTAACGATAACGTTTCTGTTTTCAACACGCTGGATTATACCGGTAACAAGAGTGCCTTTTTTATCCAGAAATTCTTGCAGCACAAGGTTTCTTTCCGCTTCACGAATTCTTTGGGTGATAACCTGTTTAGCTGATTGAGCTGCTATTCTGCCGAATTGTTCAGGAGTAACTTCAATTTTAACTTCATCATCAACTTCAACATCTTCATCAATTTCTTTTGCATCAGCAAGAGAAATTTGCAAATCAGGATCTTCAACATTTTCCACAACTGTTTTTGTACTGAAAACACCGATTTCGCCTGACTGTTCGTCAAGAATAGCTTCTATATTAGCGGCTTCTTTCGTTCTCATGTGTTTTTTATAGGCTGCAACCATTGCATCACACAATGAAGCGATTAAAACATCTTTAGAAATACCACGTTCTCTTTCCAATTCTTCGCATGCTTCAAACAATGCTGTTCCGATTTTAATCATTTTTATACCTTTCTGTCCTTTGGACGATTATTTTTTATAGTAAATAAGTTAATCAATATACAATTTAGCGGACTGAATGTTGCTTCTCGGGATGAGTAACTCCTGACCGTCCTCAAAACGGAAGAACTTTAGTCCCTCATTTGCGTCAAAGTCAAGAATTTCACCCTTGAAAATCTTTTCTTCTTCTCCATCAAGCGGAGTTTTAAGTTTAAGGCTTATTCTTCTTCCTTTAAAGATTATGAACTCTTTATCGGACTTGAATTTCCGCTCCAATCCCGGAGATGAAACTTCCAGATAGTATTTTACAGGCACAAGTTCATCAAGAAAGTCATTCAGGCTGCGTGTAACCTTTTCACAGTCATCAAGCGTAATATCACGCTCTTTTGAATAGAGGAAAATACGCAAAAACCATTTGTGATTTTCTTTAGAAAAATCAATTTCTATAGGAATAAGATTGAAACGCATAGCGGTATTTTCAATTAGAGGCGTAATCGCTTCAATAATTTCATGCCTGTTAACATCTTGTTTCAAAATTCTACCCTCTTAATTACCTGTAAATTACCGAAAAAAGAACGGGGTGTCCCGTTCTTTTTCTGTGACAATACTGTCTGTATTTTTATTATAACCTAACGATTTTTAAATGTAAAGGTTATGTAAAGTTTGTGTAACTTATGCTAACCTAATGCGGCAGCTATTTCTTTTTTGACTTCATCTTCCGATATAGGTCGTGCATTTCCTGAGGTATCCGTTATCGTGAATTGTCCGTTGTTATAGGAAATTTTGCCTGCGGAACTTTCAAAATCATTGCCTCCTTTCAGGCGCTGTAGTCGAATTTCAACGTTACCATCCAATAGTTTTTCTTGATTAGACATCATTGCTTTGTCAAGTTGTGCTACGGCTTCTTCGTTCATTTTTTGTGTTTGAGCTGTAAAGGCTGCTTCCATCTTATCTTTTAGAGCCTGGTTGTGGTCGTCTATCTTTTCATAGACTGTACGTGAATCCGTTGCATTTTCACCGATAGATCTGCCAGCAAAGCCTTCCAGTGTCGTATTTGCCGCTATCTGGTTAAATTCTGCGCAGGTTTTGTTATATTTTTCTTGCAGTTTAGCTTTTTTGCCTTCGTCTTTTTCTGCATCCATTTTGTTTTTCAAGTCGTAGGCTTCTTTTTCCAGTTTGGTCAGATCTTTCTTCTCTTGCTGTTCCAGTTTTTTCTGTTTTTCATCAGCAGTTGTTTCAACTTCTTGCAGATCCTCAAACTTACCTTTCATTTCTTTAAGGTCATTCTGCATTGTCGTTGTTTCATTGCTCATATCACCGACGGCCTTTTTCGCAGCGTCCAGTTCCTTTAATTGAATTTCCAACTTAGCTTTTTGTTCATTAGCTTTGTCTAATTGAGTTTGAAGTGTAGATGTATCCAGCCCTTGTGCTTGTGCAGTAGCAATTTCACCCTCTAATCGCTCAATAGTCATAGTCGTGGCTGTTAGAGTACCCTTAACTTCACCGCTCTTGGTTGTTATTTTAGCTGTACTGCCCTCTAATGTTTTAGCAAAGGCATCTACAGATTCCATTTTTTGTGTAATACTTGATATTATCTGTGAAGTATCCTCGGTATTTACCTGAATCTTGCCTAAGGCAGAGGTATCAAGAGTAACTCCGACTTCTTTCAGCACATCTGCCAATGTCTTGTTACTGCCATCGACGCCTATAGAACCATCTAATTTTGCATTTATACTTTCACTCATATCAAGCTTAGATAATTCATTGGTCAGGTTACCTCTGATTTCATCAGCGGCTTGTTTTGCATTATAAACATCGGCTGACGTATCGGCATTTTTAACTGCAGATTTTACACCCGAAGCAGATGTCAAGTCCGCAGGTGTTTTTACACTTGAGGCTGACCTTGAAGAACTCAAATCACTCAAGGACATGTCACTGTATACGTTATCCTTACCGCCGATACTGCCCAAATTATTCAGGAAGTTCACTGCGGATTTACCCAACTGTGCACCTAATTGTGCTTTCATTTGGTTTGCGTACATCTGGTTAAGCTGTGCATACATATTGGCTTGCGCATTATTACCTGATACAATTACCGGTGGTCGTTGACCTCCAGCTAAATTTCGCCATCCGTTTCCTGCCACACCAGGTTGGAATGTGGAATAATCAACAGTTTTTTGTACATCATACTGCCAGCCTGAATTACCGCGAACGGCTCCGCTTGTACCTTTTCTAATTGCATCACTTATTTCATAATGTTTAGAGAGTTTACTTTCTGTTTTTGCAGTTCTTGCATTTTCTGCTGATGCAGCCGTAGCTGTACGTACGCCCTCTGATGCACGAGATTTAATCGTAGACGTAGTCGTGGTTGATCCGCCGTCGCCGGAAACTGTTGGTTTCTTAACGCTAACGGGGTTCTTCCGTATATTTGCAGCTACTGCTGTTTTTACTCCTGGAAGTGCCATCGTTTTACTCTCTCTTATCTAATTGTTCTTGTATATATAAACAATTTTCAATTTGAGAAATTTCACAAATAGCACAATTTGTTACAATTGTTAACATTCTATTGAATACTCCGTCCCATAATGATTTTCAGCAGTGTACATGGTTATTAAGCCCGATTTTAAAGGATTTGAAACATTTTTTACAGTTTTATTGCAAATTCGTAACAAAGCGTGAAAACAGAGTATTCAAGACTTCTTCCAAACTTTGCAAGTGTTTTATATATTAACTTAACAAAAATTTAGTAAACTTTTTAAAAATCCAGTTTTGCACACACAGTGCCGTTTTTTAAATTTACGGCTAAATTTATTGTAAAAAGATTGGCATGGATAGTGTATTTTTTACGTCATTTTTCTAAATTTGTTCTATGATGATTATACAAATCTTGGGAGTGGGGATTTGTTATAAAGTAAAAATCATACTTTATACATCCTTACTTAAATTTTTATCCATCTAAAGAGCGATTAAACCCTTATAAAAATCGTTTAAAATAAGGATAGGAATAAAAAAAGATAGTCGGTTTTTATTTTTTTTGGAGGAAACAGAAGTGTTAGAGCATGGGTATATTCAAATCTATACAGGAGACGGCAAAGGTAAAACAACGGCATCTCTCGGCTTAGCACTTAGAGCTTTGGGTCATGGTTGGAAAGTTTTAATCATTCAGTTTACAAAAGGAGACAGCGCTACTTCTTACGGTGAAATAGTTACTTCTTCTAAGTTTTTACCTAATTTAGAAGTTGTACAATTCGGAATGGACAGGGTTTGTTACTCCCACAATGTTTGTATGGATGATTTTAAAGAAGCAAAAAAAGGCTGGGAATTTGCTAAACAAGCTATTAATTCAGGTAAATACCAGCTCATTATTCTGGATGAAATCAATATTTGTACAGCTATGAATATGATTAAAGTAAGTGATGTCAAGGAAGTTCTTATGAATAAACCTGAAAACCTTGAAATCGTACTTACAGGACGTTATGCACACCCTGAATTAAAAGCTATGGCGCATCTTGTAACTGAGATGAAACCGATAAAACACTACTTTGATATGGGTGTAATGGCTAGACAGGGTATAGAATATTAATTTTAAAAGATCCTTTTTGTTTCATAAATGAGATTAAGGACATTCTAAAGAATGTCCTTTTTTATATATTAACTATTAATTAGCTTCTTTTATAACAGCAATAGCATGTTCTATTTCCATCTGGAGGTAATTTAGCTGGTCATCAATGTTAGTTCCGTTATATATATGCCCGCCTCCTTGATAAGCCATATATGGAGTGTATCTATAAGCTTCAGTACGCAATTGAGATATAGTTTTAGCGTGCAATGAAATCTCCATTACTTTTTTAAAGGAAACATAATTTTCTTCCGGCAGATTAGTGTATTTATCCCTGAAATAGTCTGCATGTGTATTTAGATAATATACACGCGCAGCAAAACGCTGTACATTTTCTTTTGTTTCAATTGAATCCAGTATACTTTCAAGCATCGGGACAAATTCACGCAAATCGTTTATATACGGAGAAGTTTTATCTGTTTTTAATATAATATTTACAAATGCAGGATCTTCTGTCGGAGCAGGTTTTATAGCATTAGACGAATGAAAATTTTTAATCTGTTCAAAAGTCGGCAATGCATCCTTTGGTTCGGCTGTTGTAAAACTTTTTGTTAAATCAGGAAGAGTGCCAACATACCCCATACCCTCATACGTATTAGGCTTTTTAGCTGCCAGAGATATATTGGCTGTCATTACTATTAATACAGCTGTAACAAAAATTTTCTTCATACCATTATTATAATGGTATGAAGAAAAAAATCATCATTTATTTAATTTATAGAAAACATTTCTAATGACAACTATTTATTGCAATTACAGTTATCTTTGCCGCACTGGCAACCTTGTTGGTAATTTGTACCGTAGCCCGGTGCAAATGGGCGCATACCGTCAGGTAATTTACGGCATTCACATTTTTCACATTTTTTAAGTTCACGTTTTTGCAGACGTTCAATCTCATGATATTTACTTTTTTGCAGACTTGTTAAATGTTTCTTAAATTCTTTTTCATAGCGTTCATTTATATCTTCAAGCTGTTTTTCTATTTTTTTAAGTTCTTTTTTTTGTTTTTTTATTTCTTTTTTAGGCGCATTTGCAGCTTCCAGACGCTTTAAGCAGTCCTTTGCATTATAAAAAGATGGCAAAATCCGGCTCATTTCCTCTGTTTTCTGTTTTTCTAATTCTTCTTTGCATTTTGCCTGTTCGCATGTCAGGTTAAGCGCATTATATAATACACACTTATCTTTATATACAACATTACAGTCATAGGCATAAAAAGTATTTCTGCAATTTCCGTTAACCGGACATGATGCAATTACGGGGAGACAAATTCCGAAAACCAGCCCTATCCCTATTACAATAGTTATAATTTTTTTATTCATTTAAAATCTCTCCTTTATTTTTGTATTTTCCCATAACAGGGAAGAAAATTCAAATATTATTTTTATAGTAATATATTTTATATGGAAGAAATGAACTTGAAGAATTACGCATATCTTGGAGATGCTGTCTGGGAACTGTTTATACGTAAAAAGACTGTACGCCTTACGGAAAATGCCAAAAAATTACACGCGATAACAACAGAAAAAGTAAAAGCCGGATATCAGGCTGAATTATTGCATTTTTTGGATGAATACCTGACAGAAGAAGAAAAAGAAATTGCCAGACGCGGCAGAAATTTACCAATACCGGTAGGACGCAGACAAATACAGACTGAATACCGTCAAGCAACAGCATTTGAAGCACTTATAGGCTACTGGTATGAGCATAATAAAGAGCGTCTGACTGAAATTTTCAATATTTTGCCTCTAAACTGGTGAAATATAAACAAATAAAATTTTAACAAAGGGGTTTACAAAAAAAAATCAGCATGTAAAATAAGAAATGTAGCCGATGGGTAAATGAGAAAAATAGCATTTACAAATTTGGTTAGAATTGACAAAAGAATATGGGGGTTTAGCTCAGCTGGTAGAGCACCTGCTTTGCACGCAGGGGGTCAGGAGTTCGAATCTCCTAACCTCCATTTTTTCTAAATTAGCGATTTGAACGATTGGTTCAAACGCTTTTTTTATTGTTATTACTACATTTTCGCCGTCG
>CALUTF010000030.1 GCA_944323595.1 Candidatus Gastranaerophilales bacterium
GTCAACCCATCTCTTTTTTCATTACTACTTACTAATATTCACTTTATCGCTGTATTAGGTTTCGTAATCTTTTCTCTATTTTCGGACTCGCTTTTTTCAGAATAACTTTTCCTAGCCCTGTTCTATCCAGCTCTTAATTTTTTCGCCGGCTTCGTCTGCATCAGTATCTGAAAGTTGAGATGATAAAGAGGAAAGACTATTCATCAAATCTTCAGTACTGCCTGCAGGCAAGAATTCTCTTTGCTGCTGTTCAAGTAATCCCTGTGCAAGTTCTGATTGACGTGCTGTAAGTTCGGAAGCTCTGTCATTGATTGCATTCAATTGTCTTTCCTGTTCAGCAGCATGTGCTCTCAAGGCTTCCACTTCTCTACGGTTAGCTTCCTGAACCTGTTTAACCTTATCAGATACAGCTTTGAATACTATCAACAAGCCGACAGCACTTAATGCTACTGCTAACCACCAAGGATTACCTGTTTCATCAGGTTTAGGCAAATTAACAGGTCTGTCTGATGCAAGATAAGGGTCAAGAGAATCCGCAAATGCAATTGATACATTTGCCACATCTACCATTGGGCTTGCTGCACGCGCTACAAGTTCTTTCAATTCTTCCAGTGTTGTGTTTGCCGGTAGTGAATTTTTCTCAAGAGTAACCGCTACGGAAATTTCTTCAACAACCCCCGGTTTCATGTACTCATTGATTTGTGTTTTTGTAACACCGTACTGGGTTTCTCTTGCAGAACGTGAATAACTTCTGTTCTGGCTTGAGTTTGAACCTGCAGCCGGCAAACCGTTCGGTAAATAAACACTGACAGCGTTCACACCGCCGTTACTATCCTGTGTTTGATCTCCCAGACCCTCTGTAAATGACTGCTCATTTACGGAAGTTTTTCTGTCAGGATCGTAGACGATACTGAATTTTTCCACAGGAGATTGTGTCAGGAAAGTACTTACCGTTACAACATAATTTCCTTTACCTATTAATCTGTCCAACTGGGCTGCAACTTTTTGCTGCATATATTTATCATTTTCTTCAAGTTTTTGAAGCATTTCATCACTGGCTTCTATCATACTTGAATAAACATTACCGTTAGTGTCGGTTATTGATATATTTTCAGTAGTCAAACCTGAAACACTTCCAAGAAGCAGGTTTGTGATAGCCTTAACTTTTAACTGATCCAATTTGTCTCCGGGAGGAATTGTAATTTGAACAGTTGCAGTTACGGGCTTTTGCATTGATGAAAACATTGTCTGTTCAGGTATTGATATAAATACTGAAGCATTTGTAATCGGATCAATTTTACGGATTAATCTTGCAAGTTCACCGTTGATAGCTCTTGCAAGTCTAATTTTTTTATCTTCTTTTGTTGAAGTAAAATCGCCTTTATCAAAAATTTCCAAGCCGACATTTTGATCCATCAAACCGCTCTTTACAATTGCTAAAAGAGCAGCGTCACGTTGTGATTGTGTATATTCTTTTAAGAATATTGTTGATTTTGTACCATCAATTTTTCTGCTGGCAACAATACCGTCACGGGCGAGCAAAGCTTGGATTTCAATGGCTTTTCCAAGGTTATCTGTAGTTAATAAGTCTAACGGCTCTTTTATAACTTTTTCACTTACCACTCTGGCTGCGCCTGTGGAGTTCTTATTTGCAGAACTTACTATACCTATGGTAAGAACCAGCGCCAGCAACAGGACCAGACCGCCGATTATCCCATATAATAAAGGTTTATTTTGCAAAATTTTTTGGAAATCCATTTTACTATTAACTCGCTCCCACAATTATTTTTTGATTATTTATTATCTATTTTACACCTGAATTTGCATAACTTTGTCATACGCTTGAATGACTTTTCCTGTAATTTGTGTTGCAACGTTTACGCTTATTTCGGATTTTGCCATTGCAGTCATTACATCATGGATATCGACATTCATTGAACCTGACATTGCATCTTTCAGCAGGTTATCAGGAGCATTTAATTCAGTGTTAAAATTTTCGACAAGACCTGACAATACCTGTTTAAAATCCTGAGTTTCCGGACGTTCAACACGGCTCATTCTGGCTGACGGCATATCTCCGACTCCGGTATCGAGTTTGGTATGTTGAATACGACCTGCCAGATCATAATGTGGATAAAATCCGTTATAAAACATAGTGACTACCTGCCTTTCTTCTATTTATTCTAACGGATTTTTTTATAATTTATGCACTCTCATGTACATAAATCATCTGAATTCATTAGAAAAAACAGATATTTAATTCGTTTGATTGAGAGAAACACCATGTTTTTAATGATTTTATAATGGATGTCAACATGAAAGCAAACATGACGTTTGGCAAACATGATGTTTGCATCAGGACTACTCTTCAATATCGGAGCAGTCGCCTGTAATAGGTGTTCAAAAAGTTTTAAATATCTTTGAAATGCCGGCTTTTGTAGAAATAAAGTTCCCTCGCCCCGCCAGATTGACCTCTGTGGGGGAGAGGGGTAGGGTGAGGTATGACCTTAACAAGCTTAGATGCTGAAACGAGTTCAGCATGACAGTATAGTTTGGGTTTCCCTCCCCCGTCAGATTGACCTCTGTGAGGGGAGGGACTAAGGGAGGGGGTGTTAGGCACAAACATAACTTTCTTCTTTCATGTTCATTTCTTTCTCTTTTATTGCGAGTAAAAGAGAAAGAAACGCAACCAAAGAAAGAGAAAAACGCGTCCAAATGAAACGAGTGATCAGAAACTACGTTTCCGAACCTTCCTGCAGCAAACATGATGTTTGCATCAATAAGACTCTTCAACTTTCAAATTGGCGCCTTTTGAAGATATTCAAGAAATTTTAAATATTTTTACAATGGCGGCTTGTGCATAGACTGTGTTTCCATCCCAGCTAGGACGAGGACTAGGGCGTGGGAATATCTAGAATGGGTGAATGAGTCCGATAATTAATCAGTCGTTGTAAAATTCCCGCAGAGACTGATTTTATATATGAACTTATTCACTCTTTCACCTATTCTCTTTGCACTCTAATTTAATCTATGCTTCCAGCTCTCTTCTTATATCATCGACAGAAACATATTCTATCGGTGAATTTTCATCTTTTTTCAGGTAAACCTCTTTTATTCCGGATTGAACTATAAACCTTTTACACAAAATACAAATAAAATTATGTCCCCAAATGTACATCGTTGCATCTTTACATCTATCCTGCCCCGCCTGAATAATTGCATTTTGTTCTGCATGGATGGAACGGCAGGTTTCATAGCGTGTACCAGACGGAATATTATTTTTTATCCTGTAACATTCTCCACGCTCATAACACGATTCAACTTTTGACGGAGTGCCGTTGTATCCTGTGGCCTTAATCTTTTTATCTTCTCCAACTATAACGGCACCAACTTGTGCACGAAGACAGTTTGAACGACTTGCACATGTTTTTGCAAGATCCAAAAAATAATCATTCCAAGATTTTATTTCCATAATACTTTCCCTGCTCATTCTTTACAAATTAATTTTATATCAAAATAAACGTCTTGCAAACAAAATTTAATATTTATATAATAAATGATATGTCAAAAGTATCCGTAATTATCCCTGTTTATAATACAGACAAATATTTGAGAGAATGCATAGAAAGCGTAATATGTCAGACTCTTCAAGATATTGAAATCCTTTTAATTAACGACGGTTCTACTGATAATTCCGGAGAAATTTGTGATGAATACGCAAAAAAAGATTTAAGAATAAAAGTATTTCATCAGACAAACCTCGGAGTTTCTGCGGCAAGAAACAACGGTATAGATAATGCGGAGGGAGAATATTTATATTTTCTTGACTCTGACGACATGATTGGAGAAAACTTTTTGGAATTTGCTTATAATGTGGCAAAAGCAAATGACAGCGACTTAACTGTTTGCGACGACAGAAATTACCTCTTCCGACAGAGAAAAGATCTAATTGTGACTGCTACGTATGGAACTTTTGTAAAAAATGAATTCTTGAAATTGCATTCTGATATCAGATTCCCTGTGGGAATACAACCTGCAGAAGACGGTGTTTTTTCTCATAAAATTTTCTTATTGACAGACAAAATTTCGTTCTGTAATAATGAATATTTTTACAGACAATATCCTGAACAAAATTCCAGAAATACACGCCGAAAACCTGAAATAATACTGGCACAACTGCCTGAAATATTTTCAGTTATGGAAGAGTTTTATGACAGGCATAACTTATGGGATACACATTATTACAGCATAACAAAATTCCTTGAGAATGAATCTTTTTTAATCAGGGAAAACTTTGATGGATGGTCACTAAAAGAAAAAATAAAAATATATAATTTTGCAATTAAATTTTTCAAAAAATATCTAAAAAAACGTCTGTCTAAAAGTCAGCTTTTTAAATTGAATTATGAATTCAGAAAACTTTTGTTTTCAATAAATGGTTACACTTATGAATTCAATCGTTTATTGCATAGAACACCGTTTATACAAAATAATTATCTTGCGTATCGTTTTTTAAAAGATAAATTTAAAACAAGTCTTGATAAAAAAAATTATAAACTTATGCGCCAGAAAGCGCGCATAAAAATTGTATATCCATCGGAACAAAAATTTCTGAAGAATTTCTTTGATAATATTGACGAAAACAAAGTGCTTGTTGTTGAAATGAATGATTGTCATAATGAAGTCATCCCGGGATATTTAAAATATTTGACAGAACTTGGTTATAAATGTGATGTCTTAATCGTAAGTAAAATATATCAGGATAATGTATTTTTTAATATCAAAAAAAATTTGTATGAAAATCTGTATAATGCAAGATACTTTATAATCCAAAAAATTCTTCAATCTCCGAAAGTTAAAAAATATAAAAAAATATTTATCACATCAAATTATATTTACACACCGGAATTTACTCTTACAGAGTTTAAAAATCTGCAAGGAAATAATAATATTCTATTTGTCGAACATAATATAAAATACATTTCTACTTCAAACATCGATAAATACAAATACATCTGTCTGAATAACTTCACCAGAAAAGAACTTGAAAATCACATAGTTAATCCGCATTATTTCGGCGATATAACAATTACACAAAAAAATGAAAATATAACAAAATTTCTAATAGTAGGACGGGTTAAAAATTCCAGACAAAATTACTCTCTTATCACTGACACTATTAATAAGTTAAAAGCAAAAAACATTTTTAATTACAAAATTACTCTGGTAGGCTTTAACTGGGGTGGAGAAATTGACGGATATCTTCTGAGTGAAACCAACCTTGAATACAAAGGACGGTTAAATTTTAAAGATATGTATAAAGAAGTTGAACAGGCAGATTTCTTCCTGACATTATTTGATGACAGCAATCCAAAACATGCTGAGTACAAAACGTCTGTAACATCAGGGCAAATACAGCTTATCTATGGATTTTCAAAACCGACATTAATACAAAAAAGTTTTGCACCATATTATGGTTTTAATGAAAATAATGCAATACTTTATGAATCTAACGACAGTTTTACAGATGCAATAGAAAAATGTATAAAAATGCCGCAATCCGAATATCAAATTATCCAAAATAACCTGAAAACTTATACAGCCTCATTATATCAAAAATCGCTAAACAATCTGAAAGGACTGATAGAATAATGGACAGCACTAAAATCCCTAAAATTATACATTACTTTTATGATAAAGATAAAAATATTTATGCAAAAGATAACAAGCCGCAGTTTAGAATGTGTTATACTTCCTGGAAAATGTTCTGTCCTGATTATGAAATTAAATTATGGCATGATAAAATGCCCGAATTTAAACAGATGCTGAAACAGTCAAGATTTCTTCGTGAAGCATACAGGCTCAAAATCTGGGCTTTTGTTTCCGATTATGTAAGATTTTACGCGTTATATAACTATGGCGGTATTTATTTAGATACTGATGTCCAGTTACTCAAAAATCTTGATGAATTTCTTAATAATGATTTTTTTGCCTCAATATACGGCTGCATTACAACAAAAGATTATCTTGTAGAACCATCTCTTGCAGGCTCTGTAAAAGGTCATCCCCTTTTGAAAACTATACTTGAATATTATAACTCCGAAGCTGTCTTTGACGCCCATAACTTTATGCTGCCTGTAATATTCAGGCAAATATTACAACAAAATAATCTGCTTCCGGATGTCGATAAATCTGCACTAAAATCTCTTAAAGCAATAGAAGACATTGACTTTGAAGAATACAAAACTCAAAAAATATACACAAATCAGAATATAACACTCTATCCAATGTTTTACTTTTGTCCGTCATGGGAATTCCACGGAGAAAAAAGTATACTGCCTGATACATACGCAATTCACTGGTGTCAGAGTTCCTGGTGGTTTAAACAAAAAGATAAAATTAAAATCTATGAACTAAAACATCTGTCGAAAGTTAAAGGACTGAAAAAATTATATAGAAAAATCAGAATATTCTTATATAAAATAGCTAATTCTTGTTATTAATAATTCCTGTCATAACCATAGAAATATTATATTTATCAGCGGCTTCTATAATTTTATAGTCTTTAAGGCTTCCTCCGGACTGAATTATTAAACCTATACGTCCGAGCACTGCCGCATGTATACTGTCTTCAGCCGGAAGCCAATCGTCCGTCGCAAGTACAGCATTTTTAGCTTCGTCGCATGCAAGATTCAAAGCCCAGTCAACAGCAGCAAGTGATGTTGTCTGCCCCTGTGCAATTGCTATAGTCTTAAAATCTTTCGCTATGACAACAGCATTAGATTTTGCATGTTTTGCAACTTTCCATGCAAATATAGCATCTTCTATCTGCTCCGGCGTCGGCTTCTGTTTTGTAACAACCTTGAAAGTATCTTTATTAAGTTCACTCCTGTTAGCTTCCTGAACTAAAGTCCCGAATGGTGTTATTTTTATTTCTTCATCAATATAATTTTTGTAGTCCTTTAACGGAGTGATAAGTTTTATAAGCTTTATTTCAGGATTATTTCTTAACAATTCTAAAGCTTGAGGTTCAAAATCAGGCGCAACAACTACGCTTACAGACATTGAATCTATATGCTTGGCTGAATCATAATCAACCATTGAAGAAAACCCTATTACGCCATAAAAAGAACTTATCGGATCGCAATCAAAAGCTTTTGTGTATGCATCATAAGATGTTCTGCCTAATGCAACGCCGCAAGGCTTGCCGCGTTTTACAAAAGCAACAGCGTTTACATCATAAAATTCACTTATAATATTAAGCACCGCACTTAAATTTAAAACATCATTATATACTAATTCTTCACCGGATAAAAGATCAAAATCCACCATGCGTGAAGATTTATAAACTGCAGCACGTTGATGCACATTTTCACCGTGTTCCAATTCTTTTATCAAAGACAGTTTAATAGTTTTTTCTTCCGGATAATTCATTATTCCTACCTCGTATATACTTCGTTTTAATAATTTAACACAAAAAAACATTTTCGCAACTTAGCATTTTGTAACTATTTATGCCAATAACAGGAATAATTGTTGAAATAATTTTTTGTCTTTACTATAATTCTTTTTGTTAGAATAAAAAATAGAGGATAAAATGGCAAGTAATAGAATAACAGAAGGCGTTGGAAAAAAAATAGTAGAAGCATTAAAAAAACAATCAGATATAGAAATTATTCCTGTACCTGAATCACATTTTAATACTCAAGCCTCTGCAGAACAAAATTCTGACGTTGAATTTGTTGAACCTCAGGAAGAAAATGTACAGCCTGAATTAACTTTTGAAGAAGCAAGCTATTCTGAACAACCGTCCTTTAATCCTCCGCCTGTAATGCCGCAGCCGCAAATATCACGACCGGTTTATACTCAGCCTGCTGCAATGAATACAGGTTATGCACCAAACTCTATGGAAAATATTTCTAACGACCTTGACGGTTTTGAAATCCCTACAAATGTCGCGGTGTTAAAACAACTAATTTCAAAATTGCCGTCAGGAGTCACAAAACAAACCGGAGCTCAAATTATTAAACAAACTATGGAAGCTCTCGGTATTTCTATGACCAGTGTACTTCAGGAAGCACAACAGGTTCAGGAAGGTTTGAACAACTCCGCAAGAGATTGCCAGACAACTATTATTGAGTACAGAAAACAAATTAATCTGCTGGAAAAACAAGCACAAAAATATCAAAGACAATATGCTGCTTTAAACGATATTATCAGTTTATTCATTCAAACTTCTCACTAATAGAAAGCAGTAAGAACTAAGACCTTTAGGCATTCTGAATTTGTAATACAGATGCTGAAATTATTTGCGAAAAAATATATTCGCAATAAGCCATTATTTATATTTAGACTACTAACCGCCTAAATTATAACTGAATGATCTTGAAATATTGCTTGTTAATCTGCCTTTAACGGATTGAAGTTCAGATTCGACCATTCGTAATTTAATTTGATATTGTTGCGATTGCTGTTCTAATTTTTGTTCCAAAAGTTTTAATTTAGCCTGACGCTGATTTAAAGTTTTCATTACAGGAGAATCCGGATCGTAATCAGTACCGACCTGCATCAGGTCACTTGCTGATTGAGCCAGTGACATTTTTGACTGTGTAACAAGCTGGATTTTGTATTCCAAATCGAACTTGAGATTAGTCAAATACTGAGTTCTGATTGTATCGGTAATAACACCCATTTTTTCCTGCCTTTATCTGGTTGTGTTCAGGTTATTACCCCTCAAAAAGCTGTGCTGGTTGTTTTCTGCAATTAATTGTTCCATTTTATGGAACTGGTGCCTGTGATAATTCAATCTGTATTGGGCCATTTTCAGTTTTTTCTTCATTGTAAGAAAGTCTTTAATACCGTCTACTATTGAATTCATCAAAGCTTTTATCGGGCTTTTCCTGATGATGAAATTCTTTGAATAGATAAGGAAGTCTAACAACCTTTTCATATTCGTCTCTAAAGTATCTCGAAGCATATTTCTCCTTTACACTTTAGACCTACATGTATATTAAAACAAGTCGCGCCCGATAATTGCTTATTTTGTAACAATCAGCTTAACATGTCTTAATCTTTCAGTCCTCAGCTGTTATGTACTCATTATATTTAACGGCAGACTTTTTAGGAACTTTAAAAAAATCCGGCAAAATCTCTCTATTTTTAATAAAATTTTACAATAAAATTAAAATACTGCCAAATATTATATCTTGAAATATGACTAAAACTAAATGAATAAAACTTCTATCTAAATTACAAGTTTTGAATAGCTTTACTATCACCGTCAATAGATTCTTTGAGCATCTTTTTAACAACATCGCCCTGAGTATCAAGCATTTTGCAAACAGTTTCGATATTTCTTACTTTGTTTGACAGGATAACATCGGCGTTAGAGGTAATTTTACCTGTAACATTCTGATAAGCAGCCAGAGCGGCAGACGTTGTACCTTGCATCAAGTTACCCATAACAAGTGCCGGCAAACCATATTCACCCAAATATGGTGCTGCAGCCTGCATAATACCACCCCATCCTGAAATTACACTTGCAAGAGGGAGTACAATATTCTTACCGACAAAACCGTAACCATTGGCAGTACCGACACCGTAAGCAGCAGCACTTGCGATATCAGCAATACCGCCCATACTTGAGGCACCGCCGGTTACATATCCGTCAGAGCCCCAGCCAGTCATTAACCCTGCAGCGCCGCCTGTGGAATACCCGTCAAGTCCCCATGATACAGGTGCAGCCCCGCCCGGAAATCCGGAATAGTTGTATAATGAATCTATACCGTAAGATGACCCGCCTGAATACGGTGAACTATAAGAAGTACCTGCTACGTTCATAGCCTCTGACGCGCCGAACACATGTGCAAATGAGGACGGAGCCAGCATACTCGCCAAATTATACAAAAATCCGCCGGTAGTTTCAAAACCTGTACCCATCCCGCTGCCTGATACTGTCAGGTCTCGCAGTCTGTCGTATGTTTCAAATAACTGTGCCTTCGCATCACCGCTTGCGGAACCGTATTTGTTTGCTATTACCAAATAACTATCGTTTTTGTATGACATAAGTACCTCTTAATATAATCGCTTTTAACAAGGTTTTTAACTCTATTCGAAAGTTTTGAATGTAGATTCGATGTTCTTTTCAATAACTTTCTTGACGGCTTCCATTTCCGTCTGGAGTGCATCCTGTTCGGTATCAAGCTGACGGAGTCTCAATTCAAGAGTTCTGTCCTCTTGCTGGATGATTTCTGTCTGCGCGTTGATGTCCTGAATTTGTTTTTCATAAGATTCCATATCGTATGTGTACTGGTTCATCGCATCCTGATATGCAGCCTCATCCGTAATTGTTTCTGTGTGCAGCGGATATACAGCCGATGAATCTTCAAAATTGATTGATGTCCAACGTCCTGAACCATCAATTTCTATCATGGCTTTTTCTGTACGTTCAATCTTTGTTTTAACGTCCTGTGCTTCGTAGAATATCAATTTGTCCTGATTTTCTGTCGGGTATTGAGGATCTATCGGAGACATATAGCTGTTGTACAAATCTTCTTTTGTGGCAAAATATGTTTTGTCACCGTCATCCCAGCAGTAAATATCTTCTACATCGGCACTGGCAATTGCTTCATCAGGCCAATCCTTACAAATTTGTTCGTATGCAGCAGCAAGCATTTTATCAGTAGGATCATATTGATACAATTCATGGTTACCAACAGAACCAGGAATACTAGCATCAATAGTATAATCATCAATATCTGCGGCACCACCTGTTACATCTGCGGTATTTAAGAAGTGGTATACCCCATCATCATCTCTGTAATAAGATAAGTCTTCTTTATTAAATTCTACAGGAGGAGTTTGACTTTCACCGCTTGCAGCAAGTTTATTATATGCATTTTGTAAATCAGGGTGAAGAGCTTCTTCATCCTCAGTCTGCGGGTATTCATAAACCTGATTGCCGTCAACATAATATACCCCGTCAACTTCATTCAAACCCGGTCCGTCTTCGGTTTGTGCATCCGGATCTGGGTTGCGGGTAAGGGTATTTGTTGAAATTGTTTCCTCTAACTTAACCTGAGGATTTCTCAATTTGTTCTGAATACCGGTGAAAACGTCCGCCCAGTGGTAGTGAGTAACCAGATAGTTATATCCGTCCGGATCTTCGATTAATTCGTGCATATCGGTGATAGTTTCTGCATAAACACCGTCTTCATAAGAATATTGTACAGTTGTAAAATCTGAAGTACTTGGTGCGGTAGGAACTTCTAACGCCAAAAGCTGGTTAAAAAGGTTCGCGCTCTGGTTTGCTAACGCTGTACGTGCCTGGTTAACCTGTTGTCCTTCATACTCAACGTTTGTCTTTCTTGCCGTCAAGCCTAAATATCTTGCTTGTGATGCTGCCATACCCATATGCAACTCTCCTTCATTAATATATATTTCTACCTTTTTACTATCTTCTTAATGACTTTTTTTGCAAAGTCAATATTTCTACAATAAATTATACGGTAATATTAAGTTTTTTATACAATAGAACAAATAAAAATCATTCATTTATACTAGATAAATTATATGAAATCATACAAATGCATAATAAGAGACCGCCGATATCTATCGGCGGTCCCATTTTTTATATATAGCCATTTATTCTGCAGACGTATTTGTTTCTTCTTCATGCTTAGCTTCAGGTTCATTAACCGTAAGAGCAATTCTCTTATCTGTCGGATTGAATTTTAATATATAAGTCATAACTTTATCACCGACCTGCAAAATATTTGAATTTTTATTCTGCAATTCAACAACTTCGTTATGCGGAAGAAGAGCTTCTACACCCGGGAACACTTCTACAAATGCACCGAAATGTTTAATTCTGGTGATAGTACCTTCAACTTTGTCGCCTTCTTTAATTTGTTTTTCAGCCTCAACCCACGGATCCGGCTCGAGATTTTTCAAACTTAAAGACACACGTTGTTTGTCATGGTCGACAGCAATAACTTCTACGTCAATCTTGTCTCCGACTTTAAGAATATCAGTCGGATGGTCAATCCATCTCCATGACAATTGTGAAAGCGGAAGCAGACCGTCTATACCACCCAGATCAATAAATGCACCGAAGTCTGTAATTCTGACTACATCCCCTTTAACGATTTGTCCTGGTTCAATTTGTGAGAATACATTCTTTCTTGCTTCAACAGCACTATCATCATAAACTTTCTTATTAGAAAGAATAAAGTTATTTTGTTGTGCATCAAGTGTCAATATTTTCAATTCAATTTTGCCACCGACTTCAAGCTCAGTCTCTTTAACTCTGAGCTGGCTGGACGGAACAAATCCGCGAACACCTGAAACTTCGACAAGAACACCGCCTTTAACTATACCGGCAATAGTACCGAGAATAGTTTCATCTGCAGCTTTAACATTTTCAAGTTCTTTCCATGCATAAGCAAAATCTACACGTTTACGGGAAAGTAAAAATTTACCGTCTTCATCTTCTTCGCGAATAATTAAAAATTCATATTCTTCGCCTTTGTGGAATTTATCTTCCAATTTTTCATTTTTATCTACGGCTTCTTTTTCAGGAACGATTGCTATTGTTTTTGCACCAATATCAACCATTACACCTGAACCATCAAACCCGCAAACAATACCTTTTACTAAATCACCTTTTTGAAATTTGTAATCATACTTTTTCAATAACTCTTCAAAATCCATATCTTTTTCTATAGATGCCATTTTTTCTGTTCCTCTGAAACTATCTATTTAACTATTTTATGACATGTATTTTATCAGACGATTGGCAATCTGTAAAGGTTTATTAACATTGCGTAACATTACTTAAAAGTATATTGAACTTAATAAATTATACTAAAAGGACTGTATAGTGTACATTTACACCATACAGTCCAATAATTAAGAAATGTTGCTATTTTAATGATTCAATAAGTTGATTTATAGCACCGGACTGAATATTAATCTCTTCGATACGGGCTTTAGTTTGTTCTATCAAATCTTTTGGCGCATTTGCTACGAACTTAGGGTTATTAATCCTGCCTTCCAGAGATTTCTTCTCGCCTGTAAGTTTATCCAGTTTCTTTTGCTGGCGTGCTATTTCTTCATTAAAATCAATAAGATTTTCCAGAGGAATAACTATCGTTGAAGCTGAAACAACTGCATTTGCAGACTTTTTAGGCGCAGGTGCATTTTTATCCGCATAAGTTATATTTTCAACTCTAGCCATACGTTTTACGTAAGATTCAATTTCTTCAAATGTAGCCTTTTCAGATTTATCCGCACGGATTTCAATATCAAATTTCAAAGAATGTGATATATTAAAACTTTGACGGACATTTCTCAGGGATTTTATTGTTTCAAATACAAGTTCCATTTCCTCTGCTTCTTTAGGGAATGAATATTTGTCTGAATATTGAGGGAAATCTGCAAGCATTATAGCTTTAAATTCAGATTTTTTAGGAATTAACTGCCAGACCCGTTCTGTGATATGCGGCATAATCGGATGTAACATTCTTAAAGCCATATCAAGAACATATCTCAAGACACGCTGGGTATTAGCTTTCATTTCAGAATCCTGCAGCTGAATTTTAGCAATTTCAACATACCAGTCACAATATGAATTCCAGAAGAAATCATAGAGGATGTGAGCGGTTTCGCCAATTCTGTAGTTTTTAATATTTTCATTAATTTCTCTGGCTGTAGTATTCAATTTATCCAGAATCCATTTGTCAGCAATTGTCAATGATGACATATCAATATCATTATTATCAACACCCTCAAGGTTCATTAATACAAATCTTGAAGCATTCCAGATTTTATTAGCAAAGTTTCTGCCATACTCAAATCTTTCATCGCTGATTTTAATATCCTGACCGCCGTATGTACAAAGAGATGTCATTGTAAATCTCAAAGCATCACAGCCGTATTTATCAATAATTTGAACAGGGTCAATTGTGTTGCCTTTGGATTTAGACATTTTTTGACCTTTTTCGTCACGAATAAGTCCGTGAATATAAACTGTCGGGAACGGAGCTTTTTTCGTAAATTCCAGACCCATTGTAATCATTCTTGCAACCCAGAAGAAGATAATATCAAAACCAGTTACAAGAACAGAAGTCGGGTAGAATTTTTTGTAATCTTCGGCTTCGGTATCAGGCCAGCCCAGAGTTGAAAACGGCCATAAACCGGAAGAAAACCAGGTATCAAGAACATCACTGTCCTGAGTATAATTAGCAGGATCAGGATTTTCTTTAGCGACAACCATCTCACCTGTCACATTGTGATAGTATGCAGGGATTTGATGCCCCCACCATAATTGTCTGGAAATACACCAGTCGCGAATATTTTCCATCCAGCCGAGGTAGTTCTTTTCCCAGCGTTCCGGAACAAATTTTATTCTGCCGTCTTTAACTGCTGCAATAGCTTCTTTAGCAAGCGGTTCCATTTTAACAAACCACTGTTCTGACAAAAGCGGTTCAATAGTGGTATTGCAGCGCTGGCATTTGCCGACGTTATGTTCGTGGTCACGTGTTCTCAGGAGGAATTTTTCATAACTCAGCATGCCGAGAATTTTTTCACGCGCTTCGTATCTATCCAGACCGTGAAGTGATGGCGGAACTTCTCCGCAAGCTTTCATTTTTCCTTCTTCATCAATAACCCAGATAGGTTTAAGGTTATGACGTTTACCAACTTCAAAGTCGTTCGGGTCGTGCGCCGGTGTAATCTTAACCGCGCCGGTACCGAACGATTTGTCAACGTATTCGTCTGCAATAATCGGGATTTCTCTTCCGGAAAGCGGGATTACAACGGTTTTACCGATAAGTTCACTGTATTTGTGATCAGAAGGGTGAACCGCAATTGCAACATCACCGAAAATAGTTTCCGGACGGGTTGTTGCAACAATAATTGCACCGTGTTCACCTTTAACAGGATAAGAAATTTCCCACATGTGTCCCTGTTCTGTTTCGTACTCGGTTTCAACATCGGAAATTGCGCTCTTGCAGCGCGGGCACCAGTTAACGATATATGCACCTTTATAGATAAGTCCTTTTTCGTATAACTTGACAAATACTTCCTTAACGGCTTTTGAGCGTTCTTCATCAAAGGTAAAACACTCTCTTGAGCGGTCAAACGATGCACCAAGGCGCTTGCATTGGTCTAAGATTGCACTTTTATGCTCGTTAGTCCATTTCCATGTTTCTTTGAGGAACTCTTCTCTCCCCAGGTCGTAGCGGGAAAGACCTTTGGCGCGGAGCTGTTTTTCAACGACATTTTGAGTTGCGATACCTGCGTGGTCGGTACCCGGAACCCAGAGGGCTTCATAGCCTGCCATTCTGTGATAACGGATTAAGATATCCTGCAAAGTTTCATCGAGCGCGTGGCCCATGTGAAGAACACCTGTGACGTTTGGCGGCGGGATTACTATTGAATAAGGCGGTTTTTGGCTTTTCGCATCAGCCTTAAAAAATTCGTTTTCTTCCCAGAATTTATAAATTTCAGCCTCGGTCGACGCCGGATCGTAAACCGTAGGTAAATCTTCTATCTTGCAAGCAGTATCTGTCATATTTAAAATCCCTCTTTTTGTGTCTCAATAAGAATAACTTAGCACAAAAAAAGATTATTTTCTACGATTCAAGATTACACTTAAATGTAACTGACCTTTTATTGTTTAAAACAAAATACAGGCAAAATCTTAAAGATTAAGCCCGTATTTTGCAGTAATATACCGGTAGTCTTAACAGAAAAAATTAGTTGAGACCTCTGTTTCTGAATTCTTCTTTTGAAATTTGTTCGCCATCAGGGGTATAGAACCATTGTTCTTTACCGTCAGGAGATGTTTTTACTTTATAACCGTCCGCCAGAACTTTTTCTGTTGCATTTACGTATGATTCTTTTAAAAGCTTGTTGTCATGTGAATAAGTTTTTGTTTTTTCGTCTCCACCGTACCTATCGGTTGTTACTCTGGTTCTGCCATTTTCAACTTTCTGCTCATCTCTGGAGTAAGTACCCTCAATGTTCTTTAAACTCATCTCACTATGCCCTGCAGTACCTGCTATAGTTCCGTCGTGCTCTCTTTTTTTAGGAGAAGCTCCGGCTGAAGATAATCGGGATACGCTATCCCCTTTGTTATAATCAACTACCAGATCTCTATTGGCAAGAATTGTTCCGTCTGCATGGCGAATTGCTCCGCCGTTTATAACGTCTTCATCTTTTCCTCGATTTGCAGCAACTTTTGTAAAACTACAGCCCATTACATTATATAAATCATCATTTTTAGTATCAGTAATCTTGGCGAAAGTTAAACCTGCAAAATCTATTGAACCGTCTTTATTTTTATTAACAGACGGATATGTCATAGAACCTTTTTTGCCTACTATTGGTGTCTGCAGAGGATATTCCACCACTGTACCGTCTGACAATGTTGCAACATAAGTTACTTGTGTTGTAAATATGCCATTTGAGTCTTTAACACGAGTTTCGCGAGTCTCAAGTTTTTTAAGTACACCGTCGCCAAAAACTACACCGCCGGTTTTTGCTCCGGGAGCCTCCGGCTGGCTTTCAGCCGATGGAGGCGGTGACTGCATCATTGCATTTCGAAGCTTTTTTGAATATATTTTCTTATTATCAGTTTTTACAACCTCGTTTGGGTCCTGTGTTTTTACCGTTTCTTTCGTGTTCTCATTACCGCTTAAAGGTCCGATATGTGTCATTTAAATCTCCTTTCATTAATTTGCTGCATTTTTTGCACAGCTATCATCTTTTAACTTCACTCGTGTTTCGAAATCACTTATATTTCTTGAAAGTATTTTTCCGGAAAATTATTGACACGACCGCATCGCATCCTATCCTATCCTATCCTATCCTATGAGGCAGTATAAGCGGATTTTAGCCGTTTAAAATTTATTTTTACAAATCTTTACAATTAAATAATATAAAAATTTTTAAGGTAATAAGTTCAGGGGTTATTAATGTAAATGGATTCTCACAAATAAAAAGCCCTCTAAAAATTTTCATTATTTTTATATATAAAGAGAGTTTTTTATCTCAGGCTGCGTATTTTGTTGCTCATAATCAGAGTGATACCATTTAGAAATTAAATATGGTATAATATAGAAACAGATTGGAGATTATTATGAGTGAACTCCGTTGGAAACAACGATTTGAAAATTATAAGCTTGCACTTGAGAATATTAATGAAACTTATAATTACATAAAACATGACGGTTTAAATAAAATCTACATAATGGCACTTATCCAAGCGTTTGAAATGGTTTTTGAACTTGCATGGAAAACTATGAAAGATTATCTTGAATATGAGGGGATAAAAACGGATACGCCGCGGGAAACAATCAAAAATGCATTCTTACATAATCTAATATCCGACGGTGATTGCTGGATTGACATGCTTGAAGCAAGAAATAAAACCTCACATACTTACAAAGAAGAATTTGCAAAATCTGTTGCGGATGAGATTATTCACAAATATTTGCCTGAATTAAACAATCTGGAAACAATCTTAGCGGAAAAACTCAATGGATAAATTTGGACTTTCTGATAAAACAATAAAAGTCATTACAGACTTATTTAAAAAATATAACCAAATTAATAAAGTCATTCTCTTTGGTTCACGTGCCAGAGGAAATTTTAAGAATTCTTCGGATATAGATATGGCAATATGCGGCGAAAATATTGACTTCAAATTTATAAGACATATTTCAGCCGAACTTGACGAACTACCGACCCCATATAGCTTTGATGTACTGAATTATTCAGATGTTGAAAATAACGAAATAAAAACTAATATTGATAAAGACGGGGTAATTTTCTACCAAAAATAAAAAGCCCTCTGTGAGTTCAGAGAGCTTTTTAATAACAGGTTTATAAATATCTTATGATATATGGCTTGCAATAATTTCCATTTCTTCAAGAGAAGCATAAACAGCGTGGCATCCGCAATCAACGTAAAGAATTTGACCTGTTGTACCAGTTGATAAATCAGAAGCCAGATACAAACCTGCTTTACCAACATCTTCCAGAGATACGTTACGGTTAAGCGGAGCTTTTGCAACTGCTGCTTTAAGCATTTTGTCAAATCCGGAAATACCTTTTGCTGCAAGAGTTTTAACAGCACCGGCAGAAATACAATTAACTCTGATACCTTTCTTACCAAGATCTGCAGCAAGATATCTCATTGAAGATTCTAATGCAGCTTTTGCAACACCCATTACGTTGTAGTTAGCAACAACGTATTCTGAACCAAGGTAAGTCAATGCAAAAATTGAACCGCCCTCATTCATAATAGGTTCTGCGTTGCGGCAGATAGAAACTAATGAATAAGCACTTACACCCATTGCAAGATTCCAGCCGTCATGAGATGTGTCAATAAATCTTCCCTGTAAATCTTCTTTTGCAGCAAACGCAACAGCATGAACAACGAAGTCTAATTTTCCGTAAACTTTTTCGCATTCAGCCATTACAGCTTTAATTTCATCTTCTTTTGTAACATCACAGCTCATGATAACTTTGGCGCCCATTTCTTCTGCCAGCGGTCTTACACGTTTTTCCATAACTTCACCGGCATAAGTAAAAGCAATATCTGCACCTGCTTCGTAAAGTTGTCTTGCGATAGCGTATGCTATACCGTGAGTATTAGATACACCAAAAATTAACCCTTTTTTACCTTCCATTAGTTTCATAATTATTTCTCCCTCATAAAATACTAAGCTACCAATTAATAATAACTTAAATAATATTTTTTTGCAAATTTTTAACACACGAAAGAAATGTTAACTAATGTAACAAAAAGCGAACATGCTGAAATCAGAGGATTTGGGATGTTTTTATATCTTTAGAGAGTATAAAAACACAGGAGAGCTTTGTGGGCGTAAATAACGTTCAAAGTATGAATAAAGCGGAGCTATATAAATTAGCGAAGCAAAAGAGCGGTCAGCAAACGACCGTTACTCAACAGTCCTGGATGACATCCACAGGCTCTATTTTTAATGCTCCGAATGCACGTTCAACATCAAAAACTTCTACTCCTGCTCAAACTCAAACACCATCTCAAACTCAGGAAACTCCACAACCTGAAAATAAAAAACTTGAAATGTATCAAAGAATGTGGGGTGAAGAAAGAGGTACCGAAATTTACGAAAAGAAATACGGCAGTGCAGAAGGTACTCAAGACGACCCGCAGACAAGAGGTACAGGCAGCTCCGAAGGCGGCGGCAAAGCTGACGCCGAAGATCCGATGGCTGAATATAAAAATGTAGACAATGCCAGTGATGGTAAAGCTCTGGCGCAAGAAGGCGACAAAATAGCGTCCGATGGAGAATCCCAAGCTTCAGAACTTGAAGCTGAAGGCAAAAATTCAGAAAAAGTCAGCAAAGATGCAAACAAAACCGCAAAAGACCTAACTAAAGAAAACAAAACATTTGAGAAAAAACTTAAACAAGAACAAAAAACTTTCATGCAGGCACAAAAAGAGATAGAAAAAGCCGCAGAAGAAGTAGAAAAAGCTCAAATTGAAATGGATGCAATTAATGCTGAAAT
>CALUTF010000031.1 GCA_944323595.1 Candidatus Gastranaerophilales bacterium
AACATAAAACCTAAAAATCTCAAAAATTGCTACCACTATTGATTATTAGCGTTTTTATAATTTTTTATAAAATGTAAGGTAACAATTAAAAATTTGTAAAACAATTCCCAAAACTGCTAGTTTTTTCGGCATAAAAAATTTGTCTTACAAAATGGTTAAAATGTATGACACAGCCTGAAAGAAATGTTTAATGTTAAAAGAAAAAATGCCGAAAAATGTGAACAAAAGGTCTGCATTTATTATCAGGTTAGAATCAAGCGATGGTTTAGTAGAAACTTACAGCCCAACCTACAAACTTATTTTTAGAAATCAAAGAAAAAACCAAGCCGTACCGTTCGCTTAGAATAAAAGCAAAGCCGATTAGGTGTATTGAAATCGGAGAAGTCTTTTTAAGTGCAAGACAAGCCGCCCGTTGGCTTAAGAAAATGAATTTAACTTTAAAAAGTAATCTTTAATCATTTTTTCTTTCCTGTAGTCTTATTTTAGCATAAACATATAGCTGGTTGTTTCTAAGTTTCGTTAAATATTTTTGTATTGTTTAAGAGAGCGGAAAATGTTAGAATAGAGAAATTTAAATAATATATCAGAGGAATACTTTCTGTTATACCTTGGAGTATAGTTAGTGTTAATATTACGAGTAGCGGCATATTATTATTTTTGAATGCTTTTTTTAACATTATCCAATATGCTGTAAAAAATAAAAGACTTATGCATATTCCGTAATGTATAGGTAAGTTTGCATAAATATTATCAATTAAAAGCATATCGTGTGTTATTTTTATATTATTGCCCAAAAGAGTGATTGGATAGCTTGCCATTGAATAACAGGCATTTCTAAACCTGTATGAGAATATTTCATCGAGAATGTAGGCAAACGGACTGCTCATGCAATATAGTTTGCTTGTGATTAGTGTAAATGTCGGACATAGCAGCAGTAAACTTTGCGAAATTTTAATTATATGTTCTATATTAATAGGATTACGTATGTTGACGGACAAGAATAACAGTAATATAAGTGTTGAAGTTGTTCTGGAATTTGTAAAGAAAAAAGCCAGGCAGAGTATTGAAAACATAAGAATGTTATCTTTTGAATTCCAGTCTTTCCATCTTATATATGCAAATGTGATACAAATCTGGAACAGATATGCCGCAAATAGATTTGGATTTAAAAATCCATATGAATACCTTATAAAATTAGTTCCGGGACGGATAAAAGAGATGTTTTCTCCGCCTCCGAATGCGGTAATTAATATAACGCTAATAATTGATACAGTTGTGATTGTAAGTACCGTTTTGGATATTTGTTTCAGGCTAATCGGCGGAATTGCAAGCAGGAAAAACCATAAATAACTTATCTTGTAAAAAGAATTTGATTGTGTTGCAGCAATTAAAATTAGTACGGTTATTAGAAAGTGGATAATATATTTTTTTAAGTTATATGTTTTAAATACAAAAATGTTAAACGCTATACCTACTGCATAGAGTATTTTCAATATAATTCGTTGAGTGTCCATATATTGGTAAATATCCATAATGTAGACACTTGTTAAAAATATACAGAAAATTGCTCCTGCTGAATATAAAGCTGTAAATAGATATGTTGCGTACTTGTTGCTTATTGAATTTTGCATTATCTTAGAAAGCCAAGCCGATTATTTTAAATCAGCTTGGTATAATTGCTATTATATATTGTAATCAGCATGGCAGGCTCCATCGTACCAGCGAATTTCCCAATGTCCAACATCAGTTGTCGGAGCTTCAATTGAGCGGCATTCTTCTTCGGTTGTACAACCTGCAATATTTTCAAAGCTGCATTCTGTTACTTTCGTAAGTTCTTCACTTACATCATATAGTTGACCGCCATCACCTGAAAATCTGAATTTTCTTAAGTCTTTAGTTGCGGTATTAGGATTGCTTTTTGCATTAACATCAACTATTACATCGAAACCTGTCAACGTATCATTTGGAATAATTCCAAATACCATTCCGTCACCTGTTCCATACATATATTTGGTATCAGTCCACTTAAATGGGGATGGTAAATTTTTCTCCGGAATGGCGTATTGCTCAGGCATTATATCTGCAGACAGTCCGTCTGCGCTGTCTGTCAGGATTTGAAAAGTTTCTTTATGCTCTTTTGACAGGCATTCTATGTCATCCATGGAGTTGCATTTAGTTAAAAACGGAATATTATCGACCTTAAATATTTCGTAGTGAGCCATCATCAGTTTGTAGCCGTTTACAACTACTGATTTTGCTTTTTTTACCTGTGCCTCCAAAATTTTATCCTGAACATTGTTAAGTAATGTAGGAAGTGTGAGTGCCGCAATAATTCCAATAATTCCTAAAGTGATTAAAACTTCCGCTAATGTAAACCCAAAATTTTTGGAATTTGACAATGGGTTAAATTTCTTGCTATATAAGGAGTTTACCCCCCTCCTCCCTCTGCAAAATTCAACTATACCTTTGTTTTGCATAAATTCTCCTTTTGATTCCCATCTAAAAAAGATTTATAATCTCTATTATAAATGTTTTTTTATAAAATTCAAGTGTAAGTTTGTCGGTTGGGGTTTCTCCCCAAACACAAAGTGTCCAAAAATAATCAAACCATCTGTAACAAGTAACCACACCATGTGTTCTTTTACACTTGAAATTGCAAAGAATATTTTTGCATCAGGCTAAACACTTCATAAATCAAATGATAACGTACATCAAAGTATTTACTAATATCGTCAATGACTATTGAAGATGCAATTAAATAAAAAAACTTGCAATCATTATTTCAGGTGTTAATATTCAATTGCATAGAAGTTTAAGACAATGAAAGATTTAACTCCATTCCAAAAAAATTTTAAGAATTTATGTACATACCTCGGAAAAAATAATAAAGCACTTTATGGTGCTTTAACTATTGCGGCTTCAAAAGGAATTCTTCGTCCGACTTTTACAATGATGGACAAAAAACAGGAATTGAATTCCCGGAAATATACGGCTTTTAGAGAAGCGTTTACCGGTGCGGTGGCTTTTGTTGCTTATTTAATAACCGATAATCTCGTAGGTCGCGGGGCTAAATATATTGCTGAAAAAACAAACCACATACCTGAATTACCTAAAATGAAATCTACACTTTCTCTTATAAGTGTTAGTCTCACTGCTCTTTTTGTTATTCCTGCTATATGTAATGCAGGGACAAAGCCTCTTATGAATGCAGTATTAGGAGATAAAAAAACACAGCAGAAAAATCCTGTGTCTAAAGTTAATTTTCAAGGTGCTTATCCTGCATATCATTTCAATGATTTTTATAATCACGGAATGAAGATTGGAGGCTTGTAATGATTGATAAAGTTGCCGGTATACTTTTAAATCCGAAATTCGTAAATTTTGCCAATAATACAAAATATACTGTATCAACAGAATCTATATTTAAAGCGACAGGCAGACCTGCTGCGATTATGCTGGATAATCATGTTGATAAGGATACCCGAAAATATGCGGCGACTAAAGAAGGGTTGTATCAAGCATTATGTCTTGGGATTTATCTTACTATGATTCCGTTTGTTTTTCAAAAATACGGATTTAAATTGGCACAAAAAATTTTGAAAGGAGATTCATCTTTACCGGCATTTAAAAATGCTGCAGAGTATTTGAATTATGCTAAACTTGCTAAAATGGATATAAAGGACAGAAAAGGGCATAAGCTTTTGGCTAAAATTTCCGATACTTTAAAATCTTCTCCTGAAGAAAATTTAACTCTAAAAGAACATCTGTTGTCTGATAAGAAACCGCCTGAATTTCCAACGGCAAAAGGTGCGATTGAATTGAGTAACCTTGTCGGTACAGTAATAGGGCTTGCATGGATAGCTTCTGAATTAAGCAACTATATTCTTCATCCGATAATGCGCGGGCTTGGGTTTGAAAAGCCTAAAAATATATCAGAAAACTAATTATTAATCGCTGTTTTATTTCTGTGTTCTCAAGTACTTGTTAACAGTTGAATATGAAACTCCAACTTCTTGGGCAATTTGCATTCTGTCCATACCCTGTTGTAATTTTTCCAGTATTTTATTCATTAAAGATGCTTTTTTACGTTCTTTATTGCTCAGTTTGTATTTCTGCCGGTTCGCCTTTATTGTGTTGATATTAATATTCAGCTGCTCGGCTATTTCTTTATTTGTAAGGTCACTTTGTAACAAAGTGAGCAGCTCCTGTTTTTGTAATGTTTTTGGGGTCGCGGAAAATTGCTCTTTATACCATTTTACTATTGCATATTTACTTAGCCCTGTTATTCTAATCATCTGAGCAAGTGTCATTTTTTGATTGGCAATGTTGTTCATAATATTGCCGACATTTTCTCCATTTCTTGTTTGGGGCTTTTTTATATTAAAATTTCTCATTAAATTATAAACAGTTCCATCGCTGACATCAAGCAAGACGGCAATTTCTTTGACGGTCTTACCTTCTTTAAGATATTTTTCCAGTTTGGATATAGAAACTTGTTTATAGCCTGTAAATGATTGTGTATTGAAATTATAATATGTGCTAATCATATTTTTTTTAAATCTGCTGAAAAAATTTTTTTGCTAATTTGTTAATTGAAAGTATTATAAAAATTATCAGACAATTACATCATCAACAGCAAGATGAATTGTCGGGAAAATTTTTTCCAGAACGGTTTTAGACGCTTCTTTATTAACAAATGAATCCAGATATTGGCTTGCGACCAGCCATTCATCTTTCCGGCTTGAATACAGGACATTTACCGGTTCATAAATTTTCCCGCCCCGTAAAATTGTTGTCGGAATATGTTTAGATTGCAGAAAGTTTGTAAAATTATCAAACAGGTTAATGCTGCGATTGTCATCAGTGAAAATTTTGCCGCCAAGCACAAGTGCACTTAAATCTTTGTTCTCAAAATTTATCTTTTTTAAAAGGAAATTTTTGATTTTTAAAAAATTGGAATTTTCACTACTTGTAGGACAAATATGCATCATAAAAACATCACGTCCATCAGTAATTCCGCACATTGTACAGTCAAGAACATCAGTAGTATATGCGCTTGCTGCTTTTTTTGACTCTTTGCAGGTCCACGGGTAATCTACAAAATTCTTTTTGGTGATTAATCGAGCTGCGGCGTTGAATTGAGAGGTCGTCACCGGTTTTATATATGATGTGAATGATATTTTATCCATATTTTTACTTCTATATTTGTTAGTAAAACATTAAAAAGAAAATTTTTGCGCGCAGTTTGATTTTGTTATAAAATAAAAGAAAAACATGTTAAGCGGATGTAATTCAGTGGTAGAATGCAACCTTCCCAAGGTTGACGTCGCGGGTTCGAGTCCCGTCGTCCGCTCCAAAAAGGGCAGAAGACAATAACTTCTGTCCTTTTTAGAAATTTGTTGGACTGAAAGCCCAACAAACATAAACATCTGCGCGTTGCGCTAATGAAGTTATGTTTCTGTTAGCCTGTAGGTTGGGGTTTCTACCCAAACAAAAATTTTGTCAGTTAATAGTAAAATGTTCATAAACGATTTTTGAAATTCCGCTTATTATTTCGGCATTCTCTTTATCTGTCAGTTTTGAATTTTTAATCATTACCACAATATAATAGATTTCCCCATCGGGCAAAAGTACATATCCTGCATCATTATCTGCAATTTTAATCCCATTTGAGTACCTTGAGCCGGAACCTGTTTTGTGACATAGGATTATATTTGCAGGCAAGCCTGCCTTAAGTTTATCTTTGCCTGTTGTTGTCTGTTCAAGAATTTTGTGTAAAAAGTTTAGAGATTTTTCTGATAATAAATTTTCTTCGTTAACGTACTTCATGAATTTTATGATATCTTCGGGGTATGCCTTATTTAAGTATTGTTTGCTAGGAGTGGGGTTCATCTCTTTTTCGTTCACGGAGATTTCAATATCTTCAAATCCTAAAGAATGGATAAATTCAGACAATTCGTCTATTCCTCCGCTGTATTCAATTAAAATATCACATGCATTGTTATCACTTTTGCTAATCATATACATTAATAATTCTGCGATACTTATTTCAAAAGGGCAATGAGAATATTTTTTCAGCATAGGACTATACAAGCTTTTATCAATCATTTCCGCAGTGATTGTAATTTTTTTATCCTGAGAAATCTGTTTTTGTTCCAATCCGGTTAAAACTTTCACCGCAACGAAATATTTGAAAACGCTTAAAAGCGGATATTTTTCATGGTTATTAGACCAAATCTTATCATTTTTAATGATTGCAACTCCGGCATTAGTATTTTTTTCGGTTAAGAATTTTTTAAGCTTAAGTAGGAGACTATTATTATAAATAAAAATACACGCAACAAAAAATAAAATAGTAATAATAAATATTTTAATTTTTAACATAACAACTATCTTTTATTCTTTTACGTGTTCAAGTGCCATTTCCAGAACAGTTCTTACGTGGTGGTCACTGAGTGAGTAAAAAACATTTTTCCCGCGCTTTTCTGCCTTAACCAGTTTTGCGCTGCGTAAAATTTTTAATTGATGCGATACTGCTGATTTTGTCATATTCAATAGACATGCCAGATCGCCTACGCACATTTCACTTTCTTCAAGCGCCCACAATAATTGTATTCTTGTGCTGTCGCCCATTAATTTGAAAAAATCGGACAAATCGTAAAGAATAGTCGTATTAGGCATTTTAGGTTTTACTTTATTGATAATCTCTATATTTAAGGCTTCCATACTCTTATAATAATTGAATATGTGTTCAATTGTCAAATTATTGTAAATTTTTATTAAAAATAGGGGTTTTAGACTTGACAGTTGAACAGTTGTTCAATTATAATATATATAGATAGCCAATGAGGAAATATAAATATGTGCGATTGTCATGAACATCATCACGGAGACCACAAGGAGCATAGCAGTAATAACAATACGTTAATGCGTGCGGCAATAGCGTTGCTGTTATTTGCCGGCGGGTTCAAGTTTAGGTTGTTATTTTTTATTGCATACCTGATTGCCGGCGGGGATGTATTATTCAAGGCTGCTAAAAATATTACTAAAGGACGGGTATTTGATGAAAATTTTTTGATGTCGGCAGCCACGGTCGGCGCTTTAAGTATCAGAGAATATCCAGAAGCCGTAATGGTAATGATTCTGTATCAGGTTGGGGAATACTTTCAGCATAGAGCTGTTGAAAAGTCCAGAAATTCAATTAGTGAACTTATGGATATAAGACCTGATTATGCAAATTTAAACGGTCAAAAAGTTTCTCCGCAAGATGTAAAAATCGGAGATATAATAACCGTTAATCCCGGTGAAAAAATTCCTCTTGACGGTGTTATCGTTGAGGGGCACTCTTCTGTGGATACTTCTGCACTTACAGGAGAATCTGTGCCGCGCTTAGTAAATGCCGGTGATGAGGTTGCAAGCGGCTGTATTAATTTAAACGGTTTGTTGAAAATTCGGGTTACGAAAGAATTCGGAGAGTCAACGGTTTCTAAAATTTTGGAACTTGTAGAGCACGCATCTTCTAAAAAAGCACGGACTGAAAATTTTATAACCAAATTTGCAGGCTATTATACACCGGCTGTGGTGGTATTGGCTGTGGGAATAGCATTGATACCTCCTTTATTTGTTGCCGGCAACTGGCTTGCAAGGGCATTGACCTTTCTTGTAATTTCTTGCCCATGTGCGCTTGTTATATCAGTTCCGTTGAGTTTCTTCGCCGGAATCGGCAGTGCTTCAAAAAACGGTGTTCTTATAAAAGGCAGCAACTATTTAGAATTACTTGCCAAACCTGATACAGTTGTTTTTGACAAAACCGGAACATTGACAAAGGGAACTTTTACCGTTAGAGAAATTCATTCTGAAAACAATGACTTGCTAAAATATGCAGCGTATGCGGAGAGTGCATCTTCACACCCTATAGCCGCTGCAATTCGTGCGGCTTACGGTAAGGAAATTCCGGAGCAACATGATATTACTGAAATTGCGGGCTATGGTGTCAGAGCTGTTATTGACGGAAAAGAAGTGCTTGCAGGTAGTGCAAGATTAGTTAATGTTGAACCTGTGGACACAGACGGAACTGTTGTTTATTTATCAATTGACAAAAAGTATGCCGGCTACATTGTAATTGCAGACGTGGTAAAAGAAGATTCGGCTGCTGCGATAAAAGAATTGAAGTCGTTAAGTATAAAGACCGTAATGCTAACCGGAGATTCTTCCGCCACCGCGCATAAAGTTCAGGAGAAACTTGGAGTCGGAACAGTTTATGCAGAGCTTTTACCTGAGGATAAAGTAAACAGGCTTGAAGATATTATGGCTAATGCAAATGGCAGTGTAATTTTTGTCGGGGACGGCATTAATGACGCACCTGTATTAACCCGTGCCGATGTTGGTATGGCAATGGGCGGACTTGGTTCTGATGCCGCAATAGAGGCTGCCGATGCCGTAATTATGGATGACAGCCCCGAAAAAGTTGTTACTTCAATTAAAATTGCAAGAAAAACAATGTGTATAGTTAAACAGAATATAGTATTTGCACTTGGTGTGAAAGCTATATTTCTGCTGCTCGGAAGCTTTGGAATGATGACAATGTGGGGCGCGGTATTTGCCGATGTTGGTGTTGCTTTACTTGCAGTTTTGAATTCCTTGAGAACCCTGAAAAAGTAATAAAAAAGACAGGTCTAATTTTTCAGACCTGTCTTTCAGTTTTTTATTGAGTTCTATTTCATTTCTATTAGTTTATATTTGCGGACTCCGACGCCTAGAGCCTCTGCAGCTTCTACTGTGTGTATTCCGTGTCTGGATTCAATTCTTTCAATCAGGGATGCTTTTCCTTTATCTTTTGAATTGTAAACTAAATCCACACAAGCCTGATCAAGGGCAACCGGATCGTCTGATGCAAGAATACCGATATCTGCTATTTCAGGTTCTGCCGGATTATTGTTGCAATCACAGTCGACTGACATTCTGCGCATTACGTTTATGAATGTGATATTACCTTTCATATAATCCATAACTGATTTATCAGCGTCTGCCATTGCCTCTAAAAATTTGTCCTGTTCGCAAGTCCAGATATCTTCTGGTTTACCTGCTCCGTGAATATATGCTTTCCCGTATGAAGATGCAACTCCTATTGAAAGATTTTTTAAAGCTCCGCCAAAACCGCCCATCTGATGACCTTTAAAGTGTGAAAGCACCAGCATTGAGTTATAATTTTTCAGATGCGAACCTACATAATTCACTTTAATTTGTTTTCCATTTTTTACGGGAAGTGCCATCTGACCCTCTGAATCCATAATATCTACTTTCGCAATTTTGTCAAAACCATGTTCTTTAATAGCTTCGATGTGTTTTTCTGTGGTATTTCTTCTGCCCTCATAGGCTGTATTACATTCTACAATGGTACCTTTTAAATGTTTAACAATCGGCGCAACAAATTCCGGCGGTAAAAAATTATGCCCGCCCGGCTCTCCTGAATGTAATTTGACAGCAACATTACCTGTTAAATTTTTTCCGTTTGTTTCGTAAATTTTTATAAGTTCCAGAGGCGTGATGTCATCAGTAAAATACACAATAGCCGTCTCCGGATGAAGTTTTTTGTATATCAAGCCGTAAGCCTGTGTCGCATTTTCAGCATTTTTAGTTAATTTTTCAAACGGACAAATGTCGGTGTTATCTTTATTTTTTATTTCGTTAACAGCTTTTTTATACTCATATTTTATGTTGTTCTTTTTTAATATTTCAATTGCAGGTTTTGATATAGTATCTGCATAAACATAATCTGCATCTCCGTAAACATACAGGTATGCGGCAGCGCGTCCGACTGTTTTATCAAAAACGAATGTATCATCAAAGTCATCATGTTCAAGGTATGAAACAAGCGGAGTTAAACCGTGCTCCGTGGACGTTGTCGTTTGTCCGTCTTTATAGATAACAAGTGACACGCTTTCCAATTCTTTTATAAGTTTTGCTTTTGTTGCTTTAGACAGAGTATCTTCCCCGCAATAACCCTGTACCGCCGTAAACATAAAGATTAATCCTGCAAGAAGCATCAAACCTAAAAATTTTTTCATACAGCCCCCTTTCTTTCTTAATATATTATAATTATAGCATAATGGTCGCCTCAAGAAATTTAATTTAAAGCTTTTTATCAATAAACCATTCAATAAGCGGTCTTTTTTCTCCAAATTTAAATTGAAAAGTATCTTCAAAATCCTTGTCTGTGAGATATTCATAGCTTACATTAAATCCGAGAGGTTCTTCCGGAAACTCGCGATTTTTAACCTTTTTTTCCGAAACTTTATGTGTTTGCAAATCTAAGACATTTGCATAATTCAACCCCTCAAAGCAGCAGAAGGGGACGCTAATTTTGCCGTCAGTATTCTGTGTCATAAGTCCGAATGCACGGCATATTATTCCCCTGTAAGGATAGGCGGAGCAATTATCATCTATTAAAAACGGACAATTGTAACGGAATTCTTTTTTGTTGTTAACAGACTCTCTTAAGCTCAGAATATTTTGAATATTTTTTGATACAGTGTCCTGCGTCTTTGCATCGGCAGAGTTTAAAAATCCATTCAACAGATAGACCATTTCAATTCTGGATGTAGGAATTTGAGCCATTTTGCAGCATTTGCTGCAGCCCTTTCTGCATTGAATATACGGTTTCTGGCTGTTAAAAAATTTTGTCAGTTTACTGTCTATAAAATTCAGATATTTTTGATAGTTTTCAAGCATAGTCCAGAAAAATTTTATTTCCCGTTCTTATAATAAATAAAAATTACCGGTCATACAATAACCGGTAACTTATTTATTATAGATATAAAAAAGACCCGTGATTCCAACGGGTCTTTTTTATAAAACGCTTAGTTATAAAGCGGAGCAAGTTTTGCTGATTGCTGCGGGATAACACCCTCTTCAATTGATTGATATACTCTGTAATCAATTACAGGGAAGCAATTGTCAATGCTTTCAATTTCTTGAAGTTTAGCGTCATCAATATTACCGCTTTCAATCATATCCGCGATAAATTCAAATCTGTCAACGTGTTCTCTGAATCTGTCTGTGGCATAATCTTTTGCCTGCCATGTTGTAATTAGGAACGGCCAGTCTGAACTTTGTAGCAGCAGGTTTTCTCTTGCAAGCTGGTTCAATGCTCTGTGCAGAAGTTTATCTTCCGGAATATCCGGATATTTATCCGCAATTGCATTGATACGTTTTTCGCAGGAGTGGATAATCGGCCACATCCATTCTGTCAAATGGTTTTGCCATACATAGAAGTGTCCGCCCTGTCCCCATGAGCTTTCAGGAATTTGAATTGCTTCTACAGGAGGATGAGTATGAACATATTCACCTGCTGTCATTCTTTCAACTTCCGGCAGGTATGTGTTGAATTTCTTGATTACCTGTTTAATAAATTCAACACCTTCAAACCACCAGTGTCCGAATAATTCTGTATCAAATGATACCATTACAAGACCTTCTTTACCGTTGTGTGAATTTTTATAATCATTCAGCAAGTGGTAAATAAGAGTTGTATAGTGGTCAGAGTTTTCGTTAACTTTATTCAAAGCAAGCACCGGATCATAGAGCATTTTGTCACCCAGATCTGTAGTAGGTGAAGTAATTCTCCAGTAATGCATGCCTGATTTGTCATCTTTTTTGTGGAATTCTCTGAAGCATCCGTCTCCCGGGTAACCGTCAGCGGCAGACCAAACCTGATAACCTGCTCTGTCATTTCTGCCCATAACTGCAACCTGAGCATCAGGCAGCCAGTAAGCTGAATATGTATCATAACCTGTGGCAGCTCTTTCAGGAAGCGGAATGTATTCAATGTTTCCGTAAACACCGATTACACGTCTGTTTCCGATGGAGTTTCCGCCCTCAATAACGTGAGATTCAGTAAAGAAATATTCGATGCCGTTATTTTGAAGAGTTACTTCAATAGCCGGTCTCCAGTGTTTTTTGCCGTCTTTGCCTACGTATTCGTAACCTTGTCTGTAAGCACATTCAGGCAGCCAGCATCCGATTGCTTTTTTGCCGAAAAGACGTTTTGTTGTATCTGAACCAACTTTGAATTGAGCATTCAGGTTGCTGTCTGTTGCAAGCAACGGAGAAAAACCGTGGGTTGCTCCTGATGTAGTGATTTCAATACAACCTAAATCCTGATATTTTTTGAACTGTGCAATCAAATCCATGCCGTATTTATTTACGAATGAATCTTTGATATGGTTAAACCAGTCAAAATAGTATTTTGCAAGATATTTTAAGTGTTGGGAATGTGCCACTTTCGGATCAGGGTATCTGTCTAAATCTTTGGAAACAGATGCTATTCTGGTATCAAGATATTTGACAAATCCTTGTTTCAGGTGTTCATCGTTTAGCTGTTCAGCTAATATCGGGGTTATACCGACAGTTAATTTTGCCTTAATGCCTTCGTCGTACAGTTCTGAAATAGCGTTCAAAAGAGGAACGTAAGTTTCTGCCATACATTCATAAAGGTTTTCTTCCCCGAAAGGCCACATGCCGGCTTTTCTATAATAAGGAAGGTGGCTGTGTAACATAAATACGAATTGTCCTACTGACATTTTTGCCTCCATCTTCTTCTTTTTAAGCTGAATTATTATCTACTATAATTCAACCTTATGCTATTTATATATACCACAAAAGGATAAAAAATATAATCCTTGAGAGCTAGTTTTTGAGGATAATGTTACAAATATTTACAGATTTGATTTTGTATTGGCGTAATGTGAAAAAAGCTTTACAAATACTTGCAAAAGTAAATTTTTTTAATAAAATAAATTTATACTCACATCCTCAAATGTGCCTGAAGTCATTAATCAGGCTAAGAGTAAAGGAAAGACAAAAATGGCAAATATTAAATCATCTAAAAAAAGAGTATTAATCGCAGAAAGAAACAGATTGAGAAACGTAGCTGCAAAATCAGCTATTAAAACTGCAATCAAAAAAGCATTGGAATTAGCTTCAGGAGAAGATAAGGATGCTTTAAATTCAGCTATCTCAAATGTTTATAAATTATGCGACAAAGCTGTTGTAAAAGGTATTTTACACAAAAACACAGCTGCTCGTAAAAAATCAAGATTGACTATTGCTATCAATAAATTGCAGGCAAAATAGTCAATTGCCAGAAGTATAAAATCCCGCAAGAAATTTTCTGCGGGATTTTTATATTATATGCCAGATGATAATTAACGTTTGTGAATTAAAATTATGTTAAGATATTGGAATAATTCCTTTATAAGATATAATTAACGTAGATTACATAAACAGAAAGATATATATGCAAAACACATTGGAACGTAAACAAATTAAACAAATAGATTTTAACTGTGATTTGGCGCAGAGTTTCGGAATATACAGAAACAACAGAGAATTTGATATTATGGACTATGTAAGCTCTGTGAATATAGCCTGCGGTTTTCACGCAGGTGATCCTGTATCAATCAAGAATGCTCTTTTGCGCGCAAAAGAAAAAAATGTCGTAATCGGTGCCCATATCGGTTTTCATGATATTCAGGGCTTCGGGTACAGACAAATGGATTTGACAGAAGATGAAATTGAAGCTCTTGTCATCTATCAGGTAGGCGCATTAATGTCTTTTGCAAAAAGTTTCGGAATGGAGATAGAACACGTAAGACCGCACGGTGCAATGTATAAACAGGCCGGAGAAGATTTCGGATTTGCCTGTTCTGTCGCAAAAGCAATAAAAAAATGTTCCCAATGGCTTGTTTATTACGGACCGGCTGGGGATGTTACTTTAAAAACAGGTGAATATGTGAATATTCCGATAGCACAGGAAATTCAGCTTGAAAAAACATATAATGCCGACGGTACTGTCGATTATTCAAAAAAAGATTTGGAAGATACCCCTCAATGTATTCAGCGTCTGAAAGATCTGCTTGCGCATTCTCAGGTGCAGAATAATGAGGGCGGCAAAACTATTGTCACTGCTGATACAATACATTTCAGCAATAAACTTCCTAATGCTCTTTCACTTGCAAAAGAAGCAAGAGATGTGATTACTCCTGTACCTGTAAATTACAAAAATGTTTACGAATCAGGCTGGGTAGGGTAAATAAATTATGAATATGAAAAATTTTAGAAATAATATGAAAATGCCGAAAGATGCAGGCTGGCTTATTCCGGGACTTCAGGTCAAAAGATGGTTTGCACTTATTCTTTTCGGTGCGATTTTAATCACTTTCGGGATACTTATTCTGGTAGACGTAAAACCGGTGTTTTACACAATGGAATTTGTCAGAAAGTTTGCCTCAACAGTATCAACTGAATGGATTGCAGTTTCTCTTGTTTTATTCGGCTGTGCAGTATTTTTCAAGGGCTGGCAGAAAACAAATCTTTCTATAATGGGATTGGATAATGAAAAGGATAACCAACATCTTCTGGAAGCTTTGTACAGAAGACGTAAACTGAACAGAGGTCCTAAAATTGTTGCAGTCGGCGGCGGCACTGGATTATCAATGCTGTTGAAAGGTATCAAACATATTACAAATAATATAACTGCAGTTGTAACAGTTGGTGACGACGGCGGAAGTTCAGGCAGATTACGCGAAGAAATGGGGATTCTTCCTCCCGGCGATATCAGAAACTGTATTGCAGCGCTTGCTGATGATGAAGATTTGGTCACCAAACTTTTCCAATATCGTTTCAAAACTGGTGAAGGTCTTGAGGGACATAGTTTCGGAAATCTCTTCCTTACAGCGTTATGTTCAATCACAGGCGATATGGTTCGTGCTGTAAAAGAATCTTCAAATGTATTATCAATTCGCGGCAGAGTTTTGCCGTCAACGCTTGATGATATGAAACTTGTTGCAGAGATGGAAGACGGCAGAATTATCAAAGGTGAGTCAAATATTCCGGAAGCACACGGCAAGATTAAACGTCTTTATACTGACCCTGTAAATTGCACCCCGCTTGAAGATGTAATTACAGCAATCCGTGATGCCGAACTTATAATTTTAGGGCCGGGTAGCCTGTATACCAGTGTTATTCCAAATCTGCTGGTTGAAGAAATTTCAAAAGAAATCGCAAAATCAAATGCTAAAAAAATCTATGTATGTAATATTATGACCCAGCCGGGAGAAACTGATAATTATGCTGTTTCCGACCATATTAGAGCTATTATGCAGCATGCCAACAGTTCTAAAGTTATGGATGCGGTTCTTGTGAATGATTTTCTACCGAAAAATCTTGCAGATAAATATGAAAAAGCCGGTTCTTATCCTGTTCGCCTTGATTTGGATAATGTCAGCAGTCTAGGAATTGAAGTTTTTTCTAAGAAATTAATTGAAGATAGTCCTGAAGGACTTGTAAGACATAGTTCAACCAGAGTGGCACGCGCTATATATTCGTGGTTCCGCAGACAGGGAAAGGATGACAAAGCTTTTTTTTTAATGAGAGTGCCTCATAAATTAGATGACAAAAATCAGGAATGTAAACTGTAATGAACAAAAAAGTGACAGTAAAAACTATTCAAAAGATTAAGGACAGCGGTGAGAAATTTTCAGTTCTCACCGCCTATGACTTTTCTACGGCGAAATATATTGATGAAGCGGGTGTTGATATTATTCTTATAGGCGATAGTCTTGCAATGGTAGCATTAGGATATGATACAACACATTTTGTCGGTGTTGAGGAAATGGAAATTTTTACAAAAGCAGTAGCCCGCGGTACAGAACGAGCCATGGTCGTTACTGATATGCCGTTTATGAGCTACAATGTATCGGTGGAAGATGCATTGAAAAATACCTCACGCATGCTTAAAGCCGGTGCCTCTGCCGTTAAAATTGAGGGGGCAAACGACCATATTTTAAAAGTGATTACCCGCTGTGTACAATCCGGAATTCCTGTTATGGGGCATCTAGGATTCACCCCGCAGCTCCTAAATACAATCGGCGGCTACAATATTCAGGGTAAATCTCTTGATACTACACTGGAAATACTTGAATGTGCTAAAAAACTTGAAGATGCCGGTGTATTCTCAATAGTTCTGGAAATGGTTCCGGAAGAAAGCGCTCAATTTATTTGTGAAAACCTGAAAGTACCTGTTATCTCCTGCGGTGCCGGAAAATATTGCGCCGGACAGGTTCTGGTATCAGATGATGTTTTTGGAAAGTATTCCGAATTTAAGCCAAAGTTTGCGCGGAAATACGGTGATATGAAAACTTTGATTTTAAATTGCGCAAAGCAGTTTAATACAGATGTTAAAAACGGTTCGTTTCCGTCAGCAGAGGAAGCTTTTCATTTAAAAGAAGAAGAGTTAGAACAATTGGAATTATACAAAGGAAGTGTTAAATGTTAATTCATACAATAGAAGAAGTCAGAGAGCAGATTAAGAATTGGAAAAAACAGGGATTATCTATAGGTCTTGTGCCTACAATGGGAGCCTTACATGACGGTCATTTGAGCCTCATTAAAAAAAGTGTTGAAAAATGTGATAAAACCGTGGTTTCGGTTTTTGTTAATCCAATACAGTTCGGACCGTCGGAAGATTTTGACAAATACCCGAGAACTCTTGAAGCTGACGAAAAATTATGCAGCGATGCGGGAGTTGATATTATCTTTGCTCCATCTCCAAAAGAAATGTACGGGGAGGGACATCTGCTTTCAAATGATTTTTTAACATACGTTATACCTCCGTTTTTCTATGTTAATAAATTATGCGGGAAATCCCGTGTGGGACACTTTGACGGAGTTTGTACCGTTGTGAATAAATTATTTAATATTGTGCAGCCTGATTTTGCATTTTTTGGTGAGAAAGACCGTCAGCAGTTAATAATTCTTAAAAAAATGGTTAAGGATTTGAATATTCCTGTAACTATTATTCCATGTCCTATTGTAAGGGAAGAAAGCGGTCTTGCATTGAGTTCACGTAATAAATACCTTGATGAAAATTCTAAAAAAGATGCCCTTGCTCTTAATAAAATTCTATTTAATATTAAATTATGTTATGATAAAGGTATCACAGATGTGAGAGCTTTGAGTGAGACGGCATATTCTTTTTTGAATTCCAATCATTCGCTTGAATATCTGGAATTCAGAGATAAAGATACTCTGGAAGATAAAGAAAAGGCTGATGATGATACAATAGTATTCATCGCTGTCAAAGTCGGAGGTGTACGGCTTATAGACAATATTGCCTTAGGATAATCAGTTGAGTTAAAAAAGGTACTTGTTATAGCATGGATTCGGCTTACAAATTAGCAGCTAATATATTAAAATTAATAAATCAGATATCTTTTATCATTCAATTAATATTGGTTGTGTATATGTTTCTGGTCACTGCGTACTGGTTTCTCAATCTTCTTGATATAGGATTGTTTAACTTTATGGCAGGCGCTGCTGATGCAATTACAACAAGTATGCATAATATTTATGACGAAAGAATTGTTGTAGGGAAAAATGAACTTGATCCGGCTCTTCTTGTATTTGATATTCTAGGAATGGTTTTTCTTGTCGGGTTGAATTTTTTGAAGGAGTTTAATCTTCAGAAGATGAAAGAAATTGACAGTGCGCTGGAAAAAATCAGAGCCCAAAGAGAAGCAGAATTTAATAAAAAACTCAAAGCAGAGTTTGAAGCTAAAATGCGAGTTTTTTCAAACTATGCTATTATTGTAACTTTTATAGCAAAAAATCTGTTTACAGAAAGTATCTATACAGGTATGGATACCAATGCAGGGGTAAAAGAGCATGAAGAGCTTGCGTTTAAGACATTATATGCAGCTGTAAAAGATATTCCAAACTGCAAATTCGCAAAAAACGGAACCCAGCTTATCTTAACTTCTAATCATTTTGACAGTATAGATAAGGTCTTGACAACTATAGATTTGGCGACCGCCAGAATCCGTCAAAATTTCAAAAAAGAAAAATGGCTTCTGACTAACTATATGGCGGTTGAAACATTTGATAATAAGACAACAATAAAAGAAGTGTATCCTAATTTGATTAAATTGATAAAATTGAAAGTCCCTAATGAAATTTTGTGTATGGGAAATTTTAACCTGCGTTACGGGCTTTTGACACGTAAACTTTTTAATGTATATCTAAACGGTTTGTATGATCTTGGAGACGGGCAGGATACAAATATTTACAGTTTAGTTAAGATTGTTTAAGCTCCCTCTTGATTTTAAAAAATGCTTTTGCTAGTATTAATGTACAACCGCAGACAATTAGCGGGGTGGGCAGTATGAACCGCCGGTAAGATGACGTTCAGGATGCTGATAAAAGCAAAGTTAAAGATGAAAGTCAGAATATACGGAAAGTTTATAACAGACCCAAAATCCCCTTAATATACCAGCTAATCGAGGTTACACAGACGAAATATTTATAATTGTCATAAATTATTCTTATTTAAGACACTGATGTAAGGTTTTGCGGTTCCGGAGAAAAATGGATGCAAAATCTTTTTAGTATTCGGAAAACTCAGGTCGAACCGGGGGAAAACCCACAGGTAAAGGGTATTTTTTAACTAAGATAAAATCCCTTAAGTATAAATCAAAAGGAGCAAAAATGGCAACAAAAGCATTCAAATCAGACAAAATAGATGCTCTTAAATCCAAAATCGAAAAAGCTCAGGTAGCTCTCGTAGCTGATTACAAAGGATTGTCAGTTGAAGAAATTACAAACTTGAGACGCAGCCTTCAAAAAGACGGCGGCGATTTCATGGTAATTAAAAACACACTTGCAAAAATTGCCGTAAAAGGTACACCGTTTGAAGTGTTGACTGAAACTTTCAAAGGCCCGATGGCTTTGGCTTTTGGTTTTGAAGATCAGGTAAGTCCTGCAAAAGCATTGTCTAAATTTATCAAAGATACTAAAAAAGGCGAAATTATCGCAGCAGCTTTGGATGGCAATTTGTTATCAGCTCAGGAAGCAAATGCATTGGCTTCTCTTCCGTCAAAAGAAGAACTTTATGCAAAAATGCTCGGCTGTATCAATTCACCTGCTACAGGTATTGCCGGCTCTATCAGTGCAGTTATGGCACAACTTACACGTGCTATGGCAGCTGTCAGAGACCAAAAAGCAGCGTAGCCTGACTTACGGATGTTTATTCTAACCTCCGTTATCCACAAATATTAAACTTTTAAAACGTAGAAACTAAAAAAACAAAATAAAGGAGAAAAACAATGAGTGTAGAATCAATTTTAGAATCAATTGAAAAATTAACATTATTAGAAGCTTCTGAATTAGTAAAAGCTATGGAAGAAAAATTTGGCGTATCTGCAGCAGCTCCTGTAGCTGTAGCAGCAGTTGCAGCTCCTGCAGCAGGTGCTGATGCAGCAGCTGAAGAAGCTACTGAAGTTAGCGTTATCCTTGCAAATGCAGGTGCTAACAAAATCGCTGTATTGAAAGAAGTTCGTGCTATCACAGGTCTTGGCTTGAAAGAAGCTAAAGATTTAGTTGATGCAGCTCCGAAACCGGTTAAAGAAGGCATCAAAAAAGAAGATGCTGAAGCTATCAAAAAACAACTTGAAGCTGCTGGCGCAACTGTAGAAAT
>CALUTF010000032.1 GCA_944323595.1 Candidatus Gastranaerophilales bacterium
CGACGGCGAAAATGTAGTAATAACAATAAAAAAAGCGTTTGAACCAATCGTTCAAATCGCTAATTTAGAAAAAATGGGCGTTAGAAGACTCGAACTTCTGACCCTCTCCTTGTAAGGGAGACGCTCTACCAACTGAGCTAAACGCCCGTGTCGCCCTTGCCACATTTATTATCCTATCAAATAAATTTTTGCTGTCAAGTATATAGCAAAAATTTTTCTGTTTGGTTTATAATACTTATATGACACTCATAGTAAATAATCTTAGTCCAAATATTCCAAATGTGTTTTTACCGTTTTGTCAGAGCGACCCTAAAACAAAACGAACTTTTCGTTATCACAATAAAGCTCAATCAGATTCATTTACTAAAACTAAAGCTATTGTTGGCTCAGCGCTTGGTGCGGCAGCCGCAGTCGGGGTTATGGCTAAGTCCCAAAAAGTAAGATTTTGGAATGTTGAATATGGATTAAAAGAGATTGTCGGGCTTGCTGCAGCTGCTATAACTGGTGGTGTCGTTACAGGAAGTATTGGCGCAACAGACGAAGATAAAAAAGAAAAACGCACAGAGGGGCTTTTCCAATTTTTAAACGCGGCCCTGCCTGCGGCTCTTGTTACCGGCGGGATTATCTTGTCCTCTAACAGCAGAAAATTTAATACTGTAGCTATTAAAACAGCTGTTACTGTTTCAGGGTTGTTACTCGGTATGCAGCTGGCTTCTAATATTACTAACAAGGTGACGGATCCGCATAATAAGGTTCCTGACAGAAAATTAGGTTTTAAAGATGCGATTGCAAATATGGATGATGCTATTGGTGTTTTTGCAATATTAAAACCTAAAAAAGCTGCAACTGTTGTCGATGATCTTTCAGAAAATACCTCTAAGCATGCATCGTCCTGGCTGCATAAAATTCCTGTCGAAAATGTTCTCCCTGTTATTATGGCGTGGTGCGGGTACAGAGCCGGACAAACTAATTAATTCCCCTGTGTGTTTTCTTCAACCGGTAATTTTTCAACCTTAAACCATACAGAATCATAAGGTTTGAGACGCATAATTAAATTTTTTGTCGGTTTTGAATAGTTAACCCGTCTTTTCCTGTTATTAAGTAAATCCAGTAAGTATACACTGTCATCTTTTTTCCACCAGGGAATATTCGGGATATTAAGTTCCGCAACGGTTCTATGATCTGCAAGGTTATTTATTATAATAATCTGTTCATCTCCCAGGGTTCTCATATACGCAAAAATTTCAGGAGCATTTGTTTTTATTTGCGTAAAGTCGCCTCTGGCGATTACCGGATATTTTTTCCTTACCTCTATCAGCTGTTTAACTTTTTTGAAAACTTTGCCTTCAAAAGAATTTTCAGCACGTGTTGCGTTATAGAAAGCTCTGCGCTTAATTGCACCTCTGTTGATATCTCTGCTGTCAAAATAGCTCAGCATTTCAACTTTATTTTTCCCTTTATTTTTGCCACGTTGCTTAAGTTCTCTTAGTTTTGCAAAGCGCTGTGCATAGGAATAATTGTTCTGGCTTCCGATTTCATCTCCGTAGTAGATAATTGGTATACCGGGGAGCGATAACAATATGGAAAAAGCCATGCCGATTCTGTCGGTATTATTATCAAGAAAGTTTGCCATACGTCCGCTTACACCGAAGCCTTTTCTAAATTCAGCCCCCTTAGGTTCTAAATCATCATATATTAATTCTCTTGTTTTAGCATTAACCATCTCAAGCGTAAGCTCATCATGAACCCTTAAAAATATTGCCCATGTAGCTGAGTCAGGAATTTTAGGGGTTTGTTTATGTGCTTTCCAGAAATATTTATTGTCTGCCGATACCAGCGATGCCCAGATTGCCGGCATGTAAGGGAAATGGTATGCTATTTGGAATTCGTCAGTTCTCACAAGTTCTTTTTCTTTGCCGTTTATGTTGAGGTTAATACTTCTTTCTGTCCCGAAATACGGCAAAATATTTTTAGGTGTCTGGCATGCTTCTGCCTGAATTACTGAGCGTGGTGCCGTTGCCTGAATAAACAGGCTTATAATTTTTATAACCTCATGGGTTTTAGGCAGATTTTCTGCATTTGTTCCGTTTTCTTTTATCAGGTACGGTATCGCATCAAGCCTGAAGATATCTATACCTAAATTTGCCCAGTAAGCAACTGTTCCGAGTGCATAGTACATGACTTCGGGGTTTTCCCAGTTGATATCAAGCTGAAAAGGATAAAAAGTGTGATAAAGATAGTAATCCCTGCCGTTTATGGTTACTTTTCTGTAGTGTGAATCAGTAATTTCAGGGAAAATTATTCTTCTTTTGGAAATAGTTCCGTCATCTTCTTTGTATTCTGCGACAAAACCCAATTTTTCATCTTTATATGTTGTGTATTCGGGCATTTTATCTTTATATACAAAATTATCAAGCTTGCTTACGTCACCCTTAAGAGCATCCTGAAACCATTGATGCTGATCTGACAGGTGGTTTAGTACCAAATCAGCCTTGACTTTAAATCCGTATTGATGTGCAGCATCAAGAAATTCTTTAAATTCTTTCATTCCGCCAAGGTCTGCCCTTACGTTTCTCGGATCGCGTACATCAAAGCCGGAATCATTCATCGGTGAATCTGCAAATGGCAGCACATAAATAGTGGTAATTCCGAGCTGCTTCAGATAATCCAGCATTCTTATTGCATTTTTGAACGTGGAGGGTTGGTTATTATCATTTACTCCGAACTGGTCAGCGTAGAACATATATACAATTTCATCTTTGTACCAATCGGACGTTCTGTTGTAGTCTTCATTAACAAGTGCTTGCGGGCGTTGCTTTTTCGCATCTTTTATAATTTGTAATATATTTGCATAGATTTCATCTGTTTGTTCTGCACCGTAAACTTTTGCGATATGCTCTTTCAGTTCTTTTTCTATTTGTTCCGGTACAATAGCTTCTTCAATAGTTTGTTCTGTTTGGGCAGCTTCTATGGAATTGGTTTTAATATCAAGAGCCCAGACCGGTATAGTCAGGTTGAGTAAAAATAATACAGATAATACCAGTGCAAAAAGTTTATTAAACAATGATACCCCTCCCTAATCTTTTTTATAATTATACACAAAACATGATTTATGATAAAATTACCATAGCGAGGTATAGATAATGTTTACAATTTATTGTATAATAGTCACTGTTTTTTTCTTTATTATTCTACCGTTCTGGTATGTTGTAAGCCGTTTTAATTCTAAATTAGGCTATGCATTTAAAGAAAAACTCGGTTTCTTTACTAAACCACATCTATCTTCAAGGGTTATACATTTCCATGCTATATCAGTAGGGGAAGTTAATGCTGTAGAGAATTTAGTAAGACGTGCCTCAAAAGAATTTCCTGATTACGATATTGTACTTACCACGGGTACACGTACAGGGCAGGAAATTGCATATAAAAAATTGGGTGATGTATGTAAATTTATTACTTATTATCCTTTTGATATTCCGTTTTGTGTTAAGAAATTCTTTGATAAAATCAATCCGTCTCTTATTGTGATAGCAGAGACGGAATTGTGGCCGGTATTTACAAATGAGGCTTACAAAAGACATATTCCTGTTTGTTCTGTTAATGCCAGAATTTCTGACAGCACATTCAGAAGCTACAAACTTTTGAAATTTTTCATAAAACCTATTCTTGAAAAATATACTGAAAATCTGACGCAGAGTAAGGCTGATATGGATAAATTAATTGCACTCGGGGCAAATCCGCAGACTACAAAAGTTATGGGAAATTTGAAATTTGATATTGAGCCAAAGCATTTTGATATCAATATAAAAAATAATAACAACAGAATTATAATTGCCGGCAGTACTCATTCCGGTGAAGAAGAAATTATTCTTACAGTATTTAAAAAGTTAAAAAAAGAATTCCCCGATATAAAATTACTTATTGCACCGCGTCACAATGACAGAATTAAAGATGTCGAAAAGGTTGTTAATGATTTTGGTTTTTCATTCGGATTACGTTCGCAAAATGACAATTTTATTGACAATGATATTATTATTCTTGATACAATGGGTGAATTGGGTAAAATTTATACAATTTGTCATTTCGCTTTTATCGGAGGCAGTTTTAATAATACGGGAGGACACAATCCTCTGGAAGCGCTTATTTTTAACAAACCTGTTATAACAGGGCCTGTCAAATTTAATTTTAAAGATATTTATAAATACATTCTCCTTACAAATGCCGGTTCTGTTGCGAATAATGTTGATGAACTTGAAGAGCAGATGCGAAAACTTCTTTCGGATGATGAATACTATACACTTTGCTGTTCTGATTGTAAAAAAATATTTGAAACCAGCCGCGGTGCATTAGATTTTTCAATAAATGAAATCAGGAATATATTAGGTCAAAAGTAGAAATTTTTTCTCCTGTGAAACAAAAATACTCTACTTTCGTCTACATACTAAAAGGGTAGCAGAATCAGCCTCAGGGCTAGGATTACTTTTTAAGATGAGAGGGAAGTTATGTCAGAGTGTGTAAAATATGAGGAAGAAATTCTTGATAATACGCTTTATAAAGATTTTAACCATGTTTCAGCAGCTAATAATGATGCTGATGAAGAGTATAACAGAGATGAAGAAAATGATTTTGACACGGAGCAGCCTCCGAAATTTTTCAATTCTATTGCTAATGACGATGATATTCTGCAAATGTATCTTAAAGATATTGGAAAAATCAGGCTTTTGTCAGGGAAAGAAGAAAAAGCTCTTGGCAGAGATATTAAAGAAGGGGAAAAACATACTGCCGAAATTGCCAAACGGAAACTTATTCAGGCCAATTTGCGATTGGTTGTAAGCATTGCAAAAAAGTATATAGGTCAGGGGGTATTGTTTATGGATTTGGTACAGGAGGGCTCTTTAGGTTTGATTAAGGCGGCTGAAAAATTTGATTATTCAAAGAACTTTAAATTTTCCACATACGCTACGTGGTGGATAAAACAGACAATTATACGTGCGATATCAAACAATTCCAGAACAATACGGATTCCTGTCCACATGGCAGATAAAATAAGAAAATATAAAAGGGCTTTAACAACTCTTTCGTTTGAACTGGGGAGAGAACCATCAGATGAAGAAGTTGCACGGGTAATGGGACTTCCGGTAAAGAAAATTGCAGCGATAAAAAAATCAATTATTAAAGAACCAATAAGTCTTGAAACGCCTGTTACGGAGGATTTGAATATAGGAGATTATATTCAGGATAAAAATCATTTTACTCCTGAAGCACAAACAAAAAATAAGGCAATGAAAAGCAGTATACAAAAACTGTTGGATACACTTAATGAACGGGAAAAGCAAATCATTTCCAAGCGTTTTGGTATTAACGGAGAGCAGCCCAAAACTCTTGAACAACTGGGGCAGCTTATGGGATATTCCAAAGAGCGTATAAGACAGCTTGAGGATATTGCATTAAAAAAATTACGCGAGAAAGAAGAGTTCTTACATTTTAAAGATTTTATTGAGGATTAATTAAACCCGAAAAACAAGGTATGTAAAATATTTGCATACCTTTATTTTTGTTCTGTACCGGTATTCTTTCTTTGGGGAACATTCTGAACTCCGCGAATAGTCTTTTACAAGAGTGGGTGACTGCTAAAAGATTTTGAAAATTCTTTGACTATTTTCTAAAGGCAATTTTTAATTTGTGAGAATAATTATGATGCAAACCTTATGTTTGCCAAACATTACGTTTGTCCTGCGATGAGAGAACGCGCAAATTCCATTGATGTATCATTGATATCGCCGCCTGCCAGTTCCGCAAGTGCTTTAATTCTGTTATCATCCTTGAGTACATAAACTTCCACTTTTGTTTCATCAGTTTGTGATTTTTTGACATAGAAGTGTTTGTCCGCTTTTGATGCAATTATAGCTTGGTGCGTAATTAATATAATTTGATGGTATTTTGAAAGTTCAACAATTTCGTCTGCAACACTCTGGGATGCTCTACCTGAAATCCCTGTATCAATTTCATCAAATATAACCGTATCAATGTCATCGGTTTGAGCAAAGATGGATTTGATAGCAAGCATTACACGTGAAATTTCACCGCCGGATGCCACTTTTGCCAGCGGTTTTAAGTCTTCTGATACATTTGTTGAGATTAAAAATTCCACATCGTCGCAGCCGTCAGATGAAAGTTCTTTTTGTTTAACAGATATTTCAAATCTGGATTTGGGCAGTTCAAGTTTTTCTAATTTTTCCTGAATGTATACAGAAAGCACTTTTGCATAATCTTTCCGTTTTTCACTAATATCTGACGCGATTTTTTCAAGTTCGGCTCTTGCAGCGGTAATTTTTTGTTCAAGTTCTTCAATATTTTGAGTCGAAAATTCTATGGAGGACAGCTCTTCTGATAATTTTTCAAATGTAGAGAGTACATCAGCCAGAGTGCCGCCGTATTTGCGTTTAAGTTTATCCAGTAAAAATAATCTTTCCTGAATTTCATTCAGCCGTTCTGTATCATTATCAAGATTTTGGCTGTAATCTCTTAGTTCCGAGCTGATTTCTTTCAGATTTTCCATTGCATCAAGCAGATTCTGTTCTACCGGTTCAAGGCTTTGATCAAAAGAAACTGCTTTTGAAATATTTTGTTTAATTTTAGTTAAGGCTTCAAGTATTGAACCTTCGTCGCTGTTCAGTGCCCAGTATGAAGAACCTGTAAGTTCTTTTAGTTTTTCTGCGTTTTCAAGCACTTCAAGCTCTGCATTGAGTTTTTCATCCTCATCTTCCCCTTGAATTTGCGCGGCATCAATTTCATTTACCTGAAATTGGAGAAATTCCAGCTGCGACTCTGTCATATTTGCAGAATTTTTTGCATTTTCAAGCTGCTCCAGAAGTTTTTTATACCCGGCATATTTCATCCTGTATTCATTCAGTTCTTTACCGTAAAGCTCTTTTGCGTATTCGTCTAAAAGAACTATGTGATATTTGGGCTGAAGAAATGAATAAGTCTGGTGCTGTGAATGAATATCAAGAAAAAGTGAACGCAGTGTTTTTATAAAGTCCTGATTAACAAGAGTGCCGTTAATTCTTGTTCTGACTGCATTTTGTGTAATTTCTTTTGTTAAAACAATTTCGTTTCCGCAATCGTCAATTCCGTTTTCTTCAAACAGTTGTGAAAGATTGTGTTTCCGGTTATCAATGACAAGTTCAATGGTTGCTTTTTCAGAGCCTGTTTTTATGACGTCTTTTGACACGCGGGGCGCAAAAGCCAAATCTATTGCGCTAATCAGAATACTTTTTCCGGAACCGGTTTCGCCGGTTATTACATTCAGACCTGCATCAAAATTTGCAGTTAATTCATCAATTAATATATAATCTTTTAGTTTTAACTGTTTTATCATACTTTTAGAATATCCTAAAATCTGCAGGCGGGCAAGATTTTATTGTTTTCTTAATAAGAATACTTTGAACTCTGACGGTTTAAGCTCCTCAAATTCAAAATCTCCGTTATCAAGAGTATACGGCTTTTCTTCATAATCCTGACCGTTGAATTCAAGTTCCGCCTCAACAGAGTAGTCGCCAGGCAGGTGGAATGATTTGTTGTAAATAGAATCCCCTTCGACCCAATCTCTGTGAGAATCTCCGTTTTCGTCTTTGACGTCTTTTCGTTCTACCGGATAGTTATAGTTTGAAACTACAAGGAAAGCCTGTTTAAGAGGTTCTTTAGTAATCATCCAGACTGCAAATCCGTCTTCATCCTGTGTTAAAATCTGGGCTTCACCGTCTGTTATGATTTCATTGTCTTTTACGAATCTATCGATTGCGTCAAATTTGGAGAAAAATTTGTAGTTTTGGTCTCTTTCCATAGAAACTTCTTCTCCTATGACGTGTTCAATGCCGCGTTGGGTATAGCTTTCATCCCCATCTACGTAAAGCATTGAGCGCTGTGCAAATTTGCCGCCCGGAATAAACTTATATTTAAACCATTTGTATAGAGCACCCTTTTCCCCAAGTTGTCCGGGGTACTGGTCTATGCATCTGAATTCGCCGTCCTGATTATTGTAAGTTTTGAGGATTGAAAGATATTTTTTGTTTTCAATCCCTACATTATAATTTGTAAGATTCTGGTTGTCTTCCATAATTTTTTCAGGAGTTTTGTCTGATTGTGAAACAATGTCATTGCCCCAGAGAATATCGAAATTCATATCCTGATGGTATTCTTTTAAAAATCCGTCCCAGAGCATGTATTCTGCAAGTGTTGCAAAGTAAGGAATTTCTTCTTTCATTGCAGAGTTAAGTTTTCCGAGTACATATCTCGGGGCTCTGTAACTTATCGGTCTGCCGTCTTTTTCCGATACTTCATCAACAATGTGGTCTATGTGGTCAACTCTGAATCCGTCAAAATTGTAATCTTTTTGAAGCTGTTTCATATAATTAATAAAGTAATCAATTACAGGTTTGTTGAAAGTTCCGTCTTCAAGGTATGCAAAGTAGTATGGAGTCTGGCAGTCAAGGTTTGCAAAATTCGTTACGTCCTCTCCTTTAAAATTAAAATGTTTGAATGTCGGGTATCCGCCGCATTCACTCATTTGATCAAACACAGGTACCCCCGCAGAACACCATGCGCCTCCCGGAGCCGGCCATAATCCTTGTTTTATTAATTCTTGTATTATATCAAGTTGCTTGGTTATATCTTTTTCTTCGAGCAATTTGTTGGGTTTAACATTTTGTATAGCGGCAACAATTTCTTTTACGCGTTTATGAATCTGTGCTTGAGGATTTTTTTTCAGCATATTGTCAGAAAGTTCTTTTTTACCGTCAATAAGAATTTCTTCAAGTCTGTCATAGATGTTTTGGAAATGTTCGGTAAGATTACCAGCACCTCCTTTGAGAGCCTGTTTGCATATATCCTTTACAACTTCAACGTCATCGCTGTCAAATTCTTCTGATAATTTTTCGCCGGCTTCATCAATTTTTTTCTTAAGCCCGTTAATAAGTTCTTCAATATCAAACCAGCGTGCAATAGACGGGTTTGCAAGTACTGCTTTTGAAAATCTGCCTGTTTGCGGAAGTATATCATAAATAACAGGATGTCCTGCCAGTTGTGCAAGCAAGATAAAAGTTTGCACCTGTTCTTTTACATCCATACCGGTAAGTTCTTGAAGATTTTTGTCAAGCAGTGCATCACTGACTTCGCTGCTTTTGGGAAGATATGCACAGCCAAATTCTCTAGGGTGAAACGGTATCAGATAAATGGTTGTATTTTGGATGTTATTTTTCTTTGAACCTGTCGGAAGAATTAGAAGCTGTCTTAGCCATGACATAAATTTGCCGGGTGTTTTTGTTTTATTGCCGTTGCCTAGTCCTGCAAGGTTAATCAGTTTAACATTGTGCCCCTCGCGTTTTATCCAGTCGGAATTTTTTACGTTATCACGTGCCAGTGCACTTATCTGATTATTTTCAAAACAGAATTTCCCATCTTTAAATATTCCGGCATTTTCCCATTTAAATTCCAGACCGTAAAGAACTTCAGCATCTGAAAGTTCTTCCAGCGCTTTTATATGCGGCATAGGTAGATAGCCGTATTTTTTTAGTTGTTTTTCAATCAGTTCTTTTCTGTCCTGCGGGATTGTATCAGGATTATAAGTATTTCGTAGCGCCGAATAAATTTCATTCAGTCTGATATACTTATTGTCCGGTTTATTTTTTTTACCAAATAAAAATTCTAGCATGACACACTCCCGTATAATCTTCTAACTCAATAAAATTATAGCATAAGTGTAATTTTACAATAGCAGTTGGACAAATAAATTTTACAATATTCCCCATTCTGGTAATAGATTATTCAACGCGGCTATTCTATTTTTATTTAGTACACAAAAATGATAGAGGGTTTTATATGTCAAACAGCACAGAAGAAAAGAATTTGAAAAAAATCAGAATTGCAATTGTAGAAGATTTTAAATTAACCCGTGTCGGCTTACGCTGCGCATTAAACAGCAATCCGGACATGGAGGTTGTTGCAGAATCTGAAGATGCAATTGAGGGGTTAAAATTAATTGAACGTCTGCATCCGGATGTCATCCTCATGGATTTGGGACTTCCTCACATGAACGGTATTGAAGCGACTATAAAGGTCAAAGAATTTGCTCCTGATATTAAAATTATTGCCTTAACCTCCCATGACAGGGATGAAGAAGTTATTGCAGCATTAGGCTCCGGAGCTAATGCATATTGTCTTAAAGATATTGATCCGCAGAAACTCGCCGATGTTGTAAGGGATGTAGCATCAGGCGTCTGCTGGATAGACCCTGTTGTTGCGCAGGCTGCCCTAAATTCATTTCCTAAATTGGATAACGTTGGTTTTCTCCCGTGCAAATCACAGAGCGAAGGCAGGGTTCCGCTGACGGACAGAGAATTTGAAGTCCTTAAACATCTTGTTACAGGTAAAAGTAATACTGAAATTGCTAAAGAACTTATTGTTAGTGTGCACACTGCAAAAGCTCATGTTTGTTCAATCTTGCAAAAAATGTGCGTAAACGACCGTGTACAGGCGGCTGTTAAAGCTGTAAAAGAGGGTATGGTTTAATCACTGCCTGTATTTTATTATCCACAAATTATGAGAATGCTTATCTCTAAAGCATTCTCATTTTTCTAATATATCGTAAAAACTATTGCAAAGTATTTCATTTTATGTTATCATGATTATATAAATAGTACTATTAAATTGATTTTATTAAATAGTGGGAATTTAGAGATTTAAAAAATTTTATTGTTGTTATGATTTTATTTTAATTAAGAGGCTTTTAATATGTATGTAAACAAATGTACCAAATGTGGTCGCGAATTTGAAACAAAAAACCCCAAAAGAGTTATCTGTCCGGATTGTTTGTATCCTGATAAAAAAATGATGATTTCTACATCATCTGTAGATTCTGCGCCGTCAGAGGCTTCCGCTGCTGAAACTGAACAGCAGCCATTGAGAGGTTATAGTACTGAGGAACAACCTCAATTCTACAGCAGCTATTCAAGCGGCGGTGATTCTAACAGAGGTTCATACAGTGCAGGCGGTTACAACAATAACAGACCTCAGCGTCAATATAATAACGACGGTTATAGACGTGATAACAATCGTCAGGGCGGCTATAACAGAAATAATTACGGCAACAATAAATACGGCGGTCAATCTAACCGTCAGGGCGGTTATAACAGAGGCGGTTACAACAATAACAGACCTCAGGGCGGGTTTAATAAAGGCGGTAACCGTTTTAACAACAGACCCGGTGGTTTTAACAAAGCCCAAAATAACAGATTTGGAGGTAAACGCCCTGCTAAAAACAGAGGTCCTAAACAGCTTTTAGTAAGTAAGGAGCAGCTTGAACAAATTGAAAAGCTTTATAAAGCAATGCTTCCGCTTCCAAATCCTGACTGTCATGAAGTTATCGGTGAAAAAATCGGTTTGGAGCCAAGAAAAGTATTTTTCGGTATAAATCTGGTAAGACAAAAAATGATGCTGCCGAAACTTCCGTTCCCGAAACGCAAACTTGCTATTTCACCGGATCAGCTTTTTGCTATTAAAAATCTTTATGAACCGTTGCTTCCGCTGCCTCCTATTGGATGCCATAAAATTATTGCGGCTCAATTGAAAATGGATGAGTGGCGTGTTCACGTTGGTATCGGTTTAATCCGTTCTCAAATGGGATTGCAGCGTTGGAATCAGGATAGAGATGATGCCCCAGCAGAATTTAAGAAAGCAGCTCAGGATACTATGACAAAAGAAGCTGAGTCTGCTGCAAATGTTTCAGATGAACAACAGCCGGTGGAAGAAAAACCAAAGCGCGGCAGAAAACCTAAAAAGACTGAAACAGAAGAAACTCCGGAATCATGAGTAAGTTTATATCTGTAGGTAAGATTTTAAATTTCCATGGTATTCAAGGGGAAGCTAAAGTCGGATATTCAAAAAATCAACAGGATTTTTTCTGCTCGATAAAAGAGGTTTTTGTTCTTGTTAACCATGAATATAAGTCTTTGAAAATTAAATCCTGCAGGCTTAATAAAACATTTGCTATTGTAAAATTTGAGGGTATCAATTCTATAAACGATTTGATGCCTTATAAAAATAACCTGCTATTTGTGCCCGAAGAGGTTATTCGTGAAGCTTTAGAGGAAGATGAATTTCTCATTGATGAGCTTGTCGGGCTTGAGGTTTATGATATTAATGATAAAAAACTAGGTTTTATAATCGGGGTTTCTAACAACGGTGCAACAGATTTACTTTCCGTCAAATCCAAATCAAATAAGATTTCACTTGTTCCGTTTGTCAAAGCTATTGTAACCGGTGTAAGCATTAAAGATAAAAAAGTAGTTGTTAATAATATTGAGGGGTTGATAGAGTAATGATTTTTGACGTAATGACTTTATTCCCTGAGATGATAGAAAATGCTTGTAATTTCAGTATTCTCAAACGTGCATTAGAAAATGAAATAATAACTGTTAATACGATAAATCCGCGTGATTTTACTCTGGATAAACATAAAAAAGTTGATGATACACCTTATGGCGGCGGTGCCGGTATGGTTTTAATGGCACAGCCTTATGTGGATGCTTATAATTCTATTACCAGACAGCAAAATTCCGCAACGATTATGCTTTCTCCGCAGGGAGAACCTTTGTGTGAATCTGTGGTAAAGGAACTCGCTTCTTTTAATCAAATAATTATGCTTTGTGGTCACTATGAGGGATTTGACGAAAGAATTCGTAATATTATAAAACCTCGGGAAATTTCATTGGGCGATTTTGTCCTTACAGGCGGCGAACTTCCTGCTTTGTGTGTAATAGATGCTGTAAGCCGTAAAATTGAGGGGACGCTCGGCAAAATTGATTCTGCTAATGATGATAGTTTTGCGGACGGATTGCTTGAATATCCCCAGTATACAAAGCCAAGAGAGTTTATGGGATTGAAAGTGCCAGAAGTTCTTCTGAACGGTAATCACAAGGAAATAGCAGAATTCCGCCAAAACTGCAGGTTAGAGAGGACTAAGCAAAAACGTCCCGATTTATATGAAAAATATTTGAATACTAATAAAAAAGGTTAATTTTTATTAACTTTATGCGAAATTTTGTCAATTTTATTTTTTATCGGACTTGTTAGTATAGTAACCGGAGGTTTTTATAAGTGCAGATAAATCGTGTAAGTTCATATACCCCTAACTTCAATGCAAGATATCAGATTGATACATCCAGTGCAGAATCCCGTACTCAAGTTTTTACTTTGGGTATGCTGATGAGTAATTTCTGGATAGATAATGCGCGCTATACATTTACAAGGATACGTGACACAAATGTTTTCGATACTGTTGAAATTAACACAAAAGACAACCGCGGTCATATTATTGAAACTATTCTAAAAAATGCAAATATAAAATTTAAAAAGTTAAGTGATTATTAAGATAAAACTTTTCTTGCGATTTCATTTCGTTCCAGAAGTACCATTAATATTGATATGTCAGCCGGTTTAACCCCGCCTATTCTTGATGCTTGTGCAAGTGTTTTAGGACGAATTTTGCTTAATTTTTCTTTTGTTTCTGATGATATATGGTCTATTTTTGTGTAATCAATATCTTCAGGAATTTTATATTTATCGAGTTTGCCTGACTGCTCTACCTGAAATTCCTGCCGTTTCAGGTAGCCGTCATATTTTATCAAAACTTCTACCTGTTCATAAACGTCACGCGGGATGTTTAGAGCGTTTGTCTCCTCGTCTACTTCTTTCAGAATTTTGTATGAAACGTTCGGGCGCTTTAAAATTTCACCGAGTTTCATTCCCCGTTCAATATGTTCTCCATATTGTGCAAGAATAGAATTAACATTATCAGTTGCCGGAAGTTTTGTTGTCATCAATCTTTGTTTTTCTTTTTCTATCAATTCTTGCTTTTCCGTAAATACTTTAAACTGTGTATCATCAATCAGTCCGATTTTGTGCCCTGTGGGGGTTAACCTTGCATCAGCGTTATCCTGTCTTAAAAGAAGACGGTATTCAGACCTTGATGTGAGCATTCTGTACGGGTCATCTATATCTTTTGTAACTAAATCATCAATCAGAGTCCCTATATAGGAAGAACTTCTTGAAAGCTCCAGCATTTCAGAGCCGTTAAGATAGTTATAAGCATTTATACCTGCAATCAAGCCTTGAGCCGCTGCTTCTTCATATCCGCTTGTTCCGTTAATTTGTCCGCCGAAGAATAACCCTTTAATCTGCTTTGACATAAGAGAATGGGTTGTTTGAATTGCAGGAACGTAATCATATTCAACCGCATAAGCCGGTTTAATAATATGAGCGTGCTCTAATCCCGGCATTGTACGTAGCATTTGAGTATAAACATCAGCCGGCAGGCTTGACGAAAATCCCTGAATATAAACTTCATAAGTTCCGAGCCCTTCGGGTTCAATAAAGATATGGTGGGACGGGTTTTCACTAAATCTCACGACCTTATCTTCAATTGACGGGCAGTAGCGGGGGCCGACTCCATGAATTAAACCTCTGTACATAGGTGATTTATCCAGATTTGCCCTTATAATTTTATGGGTTTCTTCAGTGGTTCTTGTAAGATAACAAGGATATTGAGGACGTATTGGACGATTTGGCTTAAATGAATAGAAATTTAATTCATCATCTCCCGGTTGAATTGTCATTTTTGAATAATCAATAGTTCTTTTATCAACTCTGCAGGGGGTGCCTGTTTTTAATTTTTTTGTTTGAATTCCGTGTTGTCTTAAAGATTCCGAAAGCCCGATTGCTGCTTTTTCGCCTAAGCGTCCTGCACTGTAAGAGCGGAGTCCCACAAAAATTCTTCCCTCAAGAGATGTGCCTGTCGTAAGTACAATTGCACGTGCTTTGTATTCTATGCCAAACTCATCTATTGCGCCTGTGACTTCACCATTTTCAATTTTTAATTCAGTAATACAGCACTGTTTCAGATAAATATTTTCCGTATTTTCGATTATATTTCGCATATAATCCATATAAAGCCGTTTGTCGGATTGCGCGCGAAGTGCTCTGACTGCAGGTCCTTTAGAGGAATTTAGCATTTTCATTTGAATATAAGTGGCGTCTGCAGCTTCTCCCATAACACCGCCGAGAGCGTCAATTTCTCTTACCAGTGTAGATTTCGCAGGTCCGCCTATGGCAGGATTACAGGGCATCAGGGCGATATTATCGACATTTAGTGTACATAACAGAACTTTAGCACCGAGTCTTGCACAGGCTATGGCTGCTTCACATCCGGCATGTCCTGCTCCTACAACTATACAATCAAATTTATTATTCACATAATCCATAGCTATATTATAGTACAAAGGTTTTATTATATCTGCAAATTTATAGAAACTCACCTGTTTGTCGAATTTACACGCTTTTGTGCGGGTATGATTATAAAAATAAATACTACTTCATTTAGAGGATATTTAATGAAATTAATAAAATATATTTTCTGTTATTCCGATAAAAAATATGACACATTTTATTTGGAGCTCACGATGTCAGAACAAATTATTATGAATCCTGTTACTATTAACGAAAATAAAGAAAAAGCCAGAAAGGCTTTAGAAACAGCCAGAGAGGCACATGAAAGATATCTTATAAGAAAAAATAACTGTGATTTAGAAATGGCTATTTCTAATTATATTGATGCTGTTAAGTATGACCCGAGTCTGCCGGAAAGCTATTATCGTCTGGCAAGTCTTATGTGGGAACAGGGGCAAATTAGTGTTAGTACTGCGATTGAGCAGTGTAAAACTGCAGTTGCCTTGGCTCCTGATAATATGAATGCGCATCTTTATGCCGGATATTTTATGAAAGTAGCGGAGGATTATAAGGAGGCTGAAAAAGAATTTAAGGAGGCTATTAAGTCTTCGCGCCTTAAATCTGCACGTCCTAGGCTTGTGCTTTCTCAGACCATTTTGCAAAAAATTAACTCTAATAATGCAAAAGCTTCTGATTATATGCATTTTCTGTACTATTTCCTATCCGGCAGTTTAATGATTGCATGGGATAGACCATCTTTGAAAATGTTTTATAAAAACATGTCAGATGATTTTTCTGTGTTTACATTTAATTCGCTCGGTAAATTCCTTGAAAAGTTTAAATTATACCCTGCGGCTGAAAATATTTACCGTAAAGCATTGACAGAGACTGCTCATAGCGAGATTTTTTACGATAAAATCGGTGATATTGCATTGAAAAATAAAGAACTTGATTTGTCTGTTGATTGCTATAACAAGGTTTTGGAATCTAATCCGCTAAACCACGATGTACTTGTTAAACTTGCAACGGTTTTGCAAACATATTTCCCTGACAGAATAGAAGATACTATCGATTGTTACGAAAAATTGTTAGAAATGCATGAAAATAAATCACAGATTTATTATGAACTCGGGCATTTGTATTTACGTAAAGAAGATAAAATTAATTCAATAAGCGCGTTCAAACTAGCTCTTGAGCATGATTGCGATAATCCTTTCTACAATAATTCTCTTGGCTATGCTTTTTCAAAAGCTGAACTTTACGATGATGCTATTGAATATTATCAAAAAGCTATTGCACTGAATCCTGATAATGAGTGGACTTCTATAGTTTGTCAGGCTCTCGGTGCTATATATGCTGAGGTTAAAGGTAATATTGAAGCTGCTGTGGCAACTTATCAGGCAGGTATAATTCTTGATCCTAATAACTATGATTTATATCTTGCGTTAGGAGATATTCACATGGCTGAATATGATTTGGAAAAAGCTATAAAGGCTTATTGTGATGCTATTACATTAAATCCAGAAGATTACCGCGGGTATATGAAAGCCGGTATTGCATTGTGGGAAAAAGATTATCTGGAAGAAGCACTGGTATCCTACCATAAAGCCGTGGAGTTGAATCCTGAAAATGAATTTGCTCAAAATAATCTTGGTATTCTCTACCTTGACGGGCTCGGTGATGCTGAGGAAGCTCTTGAATATTTTGAAACAGCAATCGAATTAAATCCAAGTTATACTCTTGCTTATTTTAATGCAGGCAGAGCAAGTCAGGCTATGGACTTTAGAAATGATGCAGCTAATTATTATCAAATGGCTATTGATTTAAACAAAATTACGGATGATTTGGATGAAGAAGACGTTAGAGCCCGTCTGCATAAATTGTTTGAAGCGTAGGAGAGGCTAAATTAATGTTCAGATTGATGCAAAAATTTTGGAATTCAGATAAAGAAATGCTGCAGGATAGTGACGGCAAAACCTATATGGTAAGGAAAGATTATAAACAGCTTGTGCAACGTGCTGAACGCGGTAATGAGCATGCTCAGTTTGAAATCGTCAAACTTTATAATTCTGATGCCGGATATGTTCCTGAAGATTTGTTTAAATGGACAAAGCACCTTGCTGATATTAAAAAAACTGAACCTTTGTTAATCCAGCTGGCAGAATTATATGAAAAAGGTATAGGTACAAAGCAGAATCCATCCAAAGCATTAAATTGTTATGAAATGGCATATAATATTGCAGCTTCGCAATGTGCATATCCTCCAACTCCGGATGAAAAAGAACATCTTCTTTCTATCAGAATGCTTATTAAGGAAGTCAGGAAAAAAATCTAAAATAGGGTTAACTGTTTTTCAAAATGCTTTTTTAAAAAGGACGGACGATGATATTTGCTTAAACCGTATTTATCTATTGCATTAAGATGTTCTTTTGTAAGATAACCGGCATTCCTGCTCCAACCATACTGCGGGCATAATTTATCCAGTTCTTCCATGTACCTGTCACGTGTAACTTTTGCAAGAATACTTGCAGCCGCTATTGACGCAGATTTACTGTCTCCTTTAATTATATATTTTTGTTTGTATTTGTAGTTTTTTATTAGTTTATTCCCGTCAACAAGTGTTAGGAAATTTTTTTTGTCTGACATCTCAATAACTTTTTCACAGGCGAGTTTCATTGCTTTTAAAGATGCGTTCAGAATGTTTATATTTTCAATTTCGTCTACTTCTATGCAAACTGTGGCATTAATTGTTTTATCTTTTATAAGGTCATAAATACTTTCTCTTTTTTCGCGTGTTAATTTTTTGCTATCGTTTAATATTGAAAGCTCTTCAATTAGTTCCTTATCTACATAAGGAAAGTAAACCGCGCTTGCAAATACCCCGCCTGCTGCCGGTCCACGTCCTGCTTCGTCAGTACCTATTATTAAATTATTTTGTTTTATATCAAAGTCAAACAACTCTGTTGCTGTCATTTTATTCCTCAAAATCGTCAAGGATAAACTTACCGATTTTGCCATCACGAAAATCTCTTAAAATATAGATTGCGGTTCTTTCAATATCAGGTTCTCCGGCTGTTTTTATCCAATTTCTTGCTGTTGATATATTTTCTATAGTTAATTCATTTTGCACATTGTAATAATTTCTAGTTTCCTGCGGGTATTTTTTATCAAGAAGTTCAAGCAGTGCCCTGGCAACTGGTTCATTAGAATAAGCATTTTCTGAAATTGAATTAACAAAAGCCAATTTTTGTGCTCTGGTTTGATTCTCCTGTTTCATAGGTATAATCCCCGGCGTGTCTAGCAAATCAAGCTGCGGATTAATTCTAACCCATTGCTGTTGTCTTGTGACCCCTGCTTTGGCACCTATTTTTGTTTTTGATGATTTTGTAAGTTTGTTAATTATACTTGATTTTCCAACATTTGGCATTCCGACAACCATAACTCTTGCTGGGCGGCGCAGGAGTCCTTTTTTCATTATTGCCTGAATTCTTGGTTCTGATAATTCTACAGCTTTTTTTACGATTATATTAAGGTCTTTGGAATTTTTTGCATCTGTTGGCAGTACAGGATAACCGTTTTTTTCTTCAAGATAAGTTATCCATTTTTTTAATTCATTTTTATCCGTTAAATCAGCTTTATTTAACAATATTAAACGCGGCTTTTCATTCAAAAGCCGCGTAATATTATCATAACTGCTTGATACAGGTAATCTCGCATCCATAACTTCTATCACCGCATCTACTAATGAAAGCTGTTCTTTCAGCTTTTTTTCAGCTTTCGCTATATGACCGGGATACCAGTGTATGTGGAGCTTATCTTTTTTCAATTTTTTCCTTAATACGAGTTGCTTTACCTGAACGTTCTCTCAGGTAGTATAATTTAGAACGTCTTACGTCACCGCGTCTCAATACATTGATTTTTTCGATTCTTGGTGAGTACATTAAGAATACACGTTCAACTCCGACACCTTGAAATACTTTTCTTACTGTCATTGTTTTATTGATGCCTGAACCGTGCATTTTGATTACTGTACCTTCAAAAGCCTGAGTTCTTTCTTTGTTT
>CALUTF010000033.1 GCA_944323595.1 Candidatus Gastranaerophilales bacterium
TGCATTTACGATGGTAAGTTCTGAATCATTACTTACTGTTGCATCACTTGCTATATTCAAGGCATTTCCGTTATTGGAAAGTGATAACTTACCGTTTGTATTGTCTACTGTACCGTTTACATTTAAATCGCCTGCATTGTTTGTTATCATTGTTTGACCGGCATTTTTAACTGTTCCGTTGATTGTTGTGCCGTTTGCACCATTATTAACAATGTTCATAGCGTCGTTATTTTCGACAAGACCATCGATATTCAAAGCAATACCGTCATTTGTTATACTTAATTTGCCGTCTGAATTATCTACGGTGCCTGTGATATCAAGAACTCCGCCTTTGTTAGTGATATTTGTAGAACCGTTGTTTGTTACAAGTCCTGCTATTTTCAAATCACCTGCATCGTTTTGAATTGCAGCGTTACCGTTTGAATTTGAAACTGTACCGGTAATATTAGTACCGTTTGCACCTGTGTTCCAAACTTTTAATGTATCATCATTTGTAACAGTTCCTGCAATATTCAAGGTGTCACCGTGGTTTGTAATATTTAATTTTCCTTGAGTATTTGTCAGGGTATTGTTAATATTCATATCACCTGCATTATTTGTCAGGATTGAATCGCCTGTATTTTCAATTACACCGTTGAGTGTCATACCGTTGTCGCCTGAATTGAATACCACAAGGTCACCATTATTTTTAACTGTTCCTGCTGATGTCAATTCCAGACCATCTCCGGCATTTGTTATTGAAAGTTTACCGTCAGCATTCTGTAAGCTGCCGCCGATTAAAAGTGTTCCGTTTGTATTAACAACTGACATATCACCGCTGTTATTAACAAGTGAACCTGTAATATCAGCACCGCCTAAACCTGAGTTGTCAAGTGATAAGCCTGTTTCTGCAGTAATATCACCGGATACAACAGCTTTACCTGAACCTGCGTTAGTAATAGCTACAGATTCATTACCTGTTACTTCACCGGCAAGTATCATATCTGCATCTTTATTTGTAATAGAGATTGTATCACCGTTAACTTTGCCATTTTGAACAAGGTTCAAACCGCTGAGACTTGAGATATCAACATCACCTGATACGTTTGTTACAGTACCGTCAAGTGTCAAACCGCCGTTTTCACTTTCATTTGCGATTGTAATTGTATCGGTATTATTACCTGTAACAGTTCCGCCGACTCTCATTGAACCGTCTTTATTTGTCAAAGTCATTGAACCGTTTGCATTTGTAATAGTTCCGGTTGTTACAAAACCGCCGGCTCCGGTATTTGTAATATCAAGATTACCTACACTTGTAATTGTACCGGCATTGACAAAGCCGCCATCACCTGTATTAAGAATGTCTAAATCTCCGTTATTTTGGATTAAACCATTCTTAGCAACAGTTAATGTATCACCATTGTTTGTAACTTTTAACTGCCCGCCGTCATTTTGGATTGAACCGTTGATAGCAAATGAACCGTTGTCATTTTGTACAACAGCGTTGCCGCCATCATTTGAAATAGAACCGTTTACAGTAGTGCCGCCGTTACCTGTACTCCAGATTTTCAATGTATCATTATTAGTTATTTGACCTGAAGTAGCAACATTCAAAGCACCGCCGTGGTTTGTCAGATTCAATTTACCGTTTGTATTGGCGATTGTGCCGAGAACATTAACATCACCGCTCTGGTTAGTAATAATTGCATCGCCGCTATTATCAATAATACCGCTGACTGTAATACCGTCATCACCTGTATTTAAAACTGTCAATGTATCACTGTTTGTAATTTTACCGGTAGTACCAACATTGAAACCTGTTCCGCTGTTTGTAATTTTTAAACTGCCGTTTTGGTTTGCAACAGTACCGAGAACTGATAATGCACCGTTTGTATTGGTAATTTTAGCATCCCCTGTATTTTCAACAGTACCATTTAGTGCAAGACCGTTTGCGCCTGAATTTGTAATTTCAAGTTCATCGTTACTTACAATTTTACCGTTTTTAACAAGAGTCAAACCTGTACCATTGTTTTTAACTGATAATTTACCGCCGTTATTTGATAGAGTGCCTGAAATATCAAAAGCTCCTGCATTTTGTTCGTTGGCTAATGTTAAATTACCGTTGTTATTGTTGACTGTACCGGTTACATTCAGATTGCCCGCTTTATTTGTAATTGTTGTGTCACCTGTATTTTCTACAGTACCGTTAAGAGCAAGTCCGTTTGCACCTGTGTTCAAGATATTGGTTACGTTATTATTTGTAATTTTACCTGAATTAGTTAAGGCCATACCTGAACCTGTATTTACAACATCAAGTTGACCGTCCTGGTTTTCTATAAGTCCTGAAATTTCAAACACACCGTTATCGTTTTGAACTACAGCTACACCGCCGTTATTAGAAACAGTACCTGAAATATCAGTTCCATCTGAACCTGTGTTCCAGATTTTTAATGTGTCATCACTTTCAACTTCACCGGCAATATTCAAACCTCTGCCGCGGTTTGTAACATTCAATTTGCCATTGTAGTTATAAACCTTGCCATTAAGATTCATATCGCCTTCTCTGTTTGTGATTATTGCATCACCTGTATTTTCTATTGTACCGTCAATGGTCATTCCGTCTGCACCGGTATTAAGCATTGTCAGGCTATCATTGTTTGTAATTTTACCTGTAGAAGCAATTGTCAAACCTGTACCATTGTTGGTGATGTTCAGTTTACCATCTTTGTTTGTGATTGTATTGTTGATAGCTAAAGCGCCGGATTCGTTTGTAATAAGAAGCTCGCCGGAATTGTCTAATGTTCCGTCGAGATTCATACCGTCGTTGCCTTCGTTGTAAACTGTAGTTTTACCGTTGCCTGAAATTTTAGCATTACTGTTAAAGTTTAAAGCACCATCATAATTGGAAACAACAGTATTTCCGTTTGCATTAGAAACTGAACCGTTGATATCCATATTACCTGCATTACTTTGAACTATTAACTCTCCTGCACTATTTTCAAGTGAACCATCTAATCTTAAGCCGTCTGCTCCGTTATTTAAAACTTCTGTTTTTTGATTGTTTGTTATTTTTCCTGTTGATGCGATTGTAAGTTTATCGCCATTATTCAAAATTCTGATATCACCGTTATTGTTTTCGGTTGTACCGCTCATATTCAATGAGCCTGCTTCATTTTGAACAAGAAGATTTGCGTCTGAAACAGAAATCTTACCTGCAAGATTTGTACCTTGTGAGCCGTTGTTTAACAATACGGTTGAACCATTACTTGAAATACTGCCGGAATTTGCAAGTGTTAATTTTGTTCCGTTGTTTGTAACACTGACACGTCCGTCTTTGTTTGCTACAGAACCTAAAATGTTAAGTTCTCCTGCTTCGTTTTTCAGTATCGTATTACCGTTTTTGTTATCGGTTGAACCTGATATTGTCATTTTACCGGCATTATTTGTCAGGAGAATATTACCGTCTTTATTATTTAATTTACCGTTAACAGCAAGCCCGTCTGAGCTGTTGTTTGTCATGGTAATATTACCTTTATTATTGACACTGCCTGCAACATTTAAGGCTCCGTCATTGTTAGTAATAAGAGTGTTTCCGTTTGCATTTTCAATGCTTCCGTTTACTCTGATACCTTTTGAACCGTCATTTGTCATTGTAATATTGCCGCTGCCAAAATTCTTGACAGTACCATTGGCAATAATTCCGCCTGACGGATTTTGAGTCTTAATTACAATTTGACCGTTTTCAGATGCAAATGAATTTGCGTTTGTTGCATCAGTATTTACAAGTTGATTAAACAAATTGTTCGCTTGTTGCATTGAGGTCAGAGCCGTTGTGTTGCCAACACCTGCAATTAATGCGGAATCAGCACCTAAAGATGCTGTTTTTGCCAGAATTTCAATATTATCTCTTGTTAATACTTTACCGTTAATTGTTACATCTGCATTACCTTGTTTTACGGTATCTATACTTTGAGTTAAGAAATTTTCTTTATAATTTTTGTAATCATTTGAGTTAGGAGTGTAAACTGCTAATGAACCAACGTTCAAAACACCGCTTGCACCTACTACCATACCGTTTGGTGATACAAATACAGCCTGCCCGTTGTAGAAGTTGCCGTCACGCATTGAATTAACTATACCGTTGATGTTAATTCTGCCGTCTACCAAGTTTACAAATTTTTCAATATTTTTTTCGCCGTATTTGAAAATTAAATTTGCAATATCACCTTCTGACAAATTAAATTTGTCATATTGTCTGAAACCTGTTGCGCCGTTCATAGCACTAGGGTCAATGTTATAAATCCCGTTATTTCCGGTTATACCGGTGATTTCTGTTGCTATAGCATTAAGCATAAGCGACTGGTGTGCAACAAAACATACAGTGAGAATTGATGCCACCAATTTTCTTTTGTTGAGTTTACTTTCCGTCATAATTTTCCCTTTATGTTATTTCCTTAAAATTTTACCCCTTATAGTTAATCAAAATTTAAACACAAAAATAATTGCTAGTTTGTTAATAATTGTAACGTAAAAATTTACAAACTTAATCAGGATTCTTTATAAGAGTTTTACTGAGGAACCAGTTGCCGAAATAGAAGAAAAATAAAAGGGAAAGCATCTGGAATAATGCAGGGAAATCGCCTGCCGTTTTGAAATAATCATAAATTAATAAAAACGGAACAAATGTTATACCGAGTCTTATCAGAGAACGCCACGGGAACATTAATCTTAACCCCGGCAATACAACAATAATACTCAGGAAGAAATACATGAAGTTTGCTGCAAGTGTTGCAAAACCTGCGCCCTCAAGCCCGTATTTCGGGATTAAAACTATGTTCAAAACAACACCGATTATACCTGATGTCAGTTTTATAATGAAATCAATATATGTTTTATTTTCAAGGTGATATTGAAGAGTTGTATAGTCTGCAAGAGCCATGAAAAATGTTCCGAATGCAAAATAAGGAATAAGTCTGTATGCTGCATAGAATTTTTCATTTGATAGCATTTGAACAAAATCTGTAGAATACAAAGACATAACAACAATAAGAGGAATTGCTATACCGATAAAATATCCCGCAAATCTGGAAATTATAGGACGTACATCAATCCTTTCTTCATACATATTAATAATACGCGGTATTGCCGCAACAGGAATAATTGAAAATATCGTCATCAAAAGCGGCAGTGTTAACCCGTATGCAACACCAACAATACCAACGTCGGAAAAACCGCTTATGTTATTCATAATAAATTTGTTACTCTGTGTAATTATCCACGAACTCAGGGATGTTGCTGCTATCGGGATACCGTATTTGAAAATAGGAAGCACAGCATCGAGCTGAAGTCTTGTAATCCTGAAACTTTTCATAATTCCGCTCTGATAAATCAAAAGCAAATCAACCAGCGAAATTGAAATCCCCATACCTAACAAAAGTGCCATTGCACCCATGTTACAATATTTTACAAGGAATATTGAAAGGAAAATGGTCAATATCTGGTTTACGATTGTAGAAAGTGTAAACGAAATTGATTTTAACTGTGCACGTAACAATTGGAATAATAATGCACGTACGGCAACCGGAATTATCAATAACAAAATCGCATAAAAATATTCAGGCTGAATTTTGAAAAACGAATAAAAATGAGACCTGAATATAAAAGCAGCGCAGAACATAACGAGCAAATTACCGACAAGCATTGAAACAAGAAGAGAAATATATTTTGGCAAATCTTCCATAATCTGATGCCGTCTGAAAAAACGTAAGCCCGATAACCCTATCCAATCCGAAAATATTATGCATAAAAATGATAATAATGCGATGGATATAGAGTATAATCCGTATTTTTCCGGTGTTAACAAACTTGTATAAACAGGAACAATAATAGCATTCCCAAGCATGCCGCATAATTTGGACGGGGAATACTTCAGCATATCCTGAAAGATTGCCTTAATCTGCTCTTTCTCAACTTTTCGGTTTTCTACAAATTCCATCAATACCCACAGATTAACTATTCTTTAATTTATTATATCAAAACGATAATCTTTTTACCATATATTTTTATACAAATACACCAAACAAATCATATTCATCTGCTTTTGTAATTTTAACTTTTTCAATATCGCCGGGCACAACATGTTTGTCTGACTTCACATAAACAACTCCGTCAATTTCAGGGGCATCATGCTGTGAACGTAAAATTACAACACCGTCATCAGTGAAACTTTCAACAATACAATCAAGAATTTTTCCTACATAAGATTGGTTTATTTCATAAGAAATTCCCTGTTGAAGTTCCATCAATTTTTTATATCGTTCATGCTTAATTTTTGCAGGCACCTGATCTGACATTGCATAAGAAGTTGTATTTTTTTCACGGGAATATTCAAATACTCCCATACGCTCAAAACGCATTTCTTTTACAAAATTATATAAGTGTTCAAAATGTTCATCTTTTTCTCCAGGATAACCTACAATAAAAGCTGTTCTTATCGCAACATCAGGAATTCTTGCACGGATTTTTCCGATTAATTCTCTGTAATCAAAATCCGGACGACGCATTGCACGGAGAATTTCAGGATGAGAATGCTGAAGCGGAATGTCAATGTATTTAACGACCTTGTCCAGTCTTGCTATTGTATCAATTAATTCATCAGTCATCTGGCTTGGGTAAGCATACATTATTCTTATCCAGCCGAGACCTTCCAGTTCGTTTAATTTTTCCAATAACTCCGGCAAAGCCTGATGTCCGTACAAATCTATTCCGTAACTCGTTGTGTCCTGCGCAATAAGTACAAGTTCCGTGACACCTTTTTTAACCAGAGATTTTGCTTCTTTCAAAATATTTTCAATTGTTCTTGAATGATACACTCCGCGAAGCTGCGGGATTATACAATATCCGCAATGGTAATTGCATCCGTCGGCAATTTTGATATATGAACTTGCACCCATAGTTATCTGCTGGCGTTCTACGGTTTCAGGATAAATATATTCCGGTCTTTCTGAAATTTTTTCTACATATTCTTCCTGCGCACCTTTTGCAACTTCGTCAACAACTCCGACAATTTCATCTATGTTTGAAGTGCCAACCATTGCCGCGATTTCAGGAATTGCATCTTTTAAGTCACCTTTATGCTTTTGCGGTAAACAGCCTGTCACTATAACCCTTTTTCCGTCATTAACCATCTGCAAAATTGATTGCACTGATTCTTTTTCCGCATCATGTATAAATGAACAGGTATTTACAATAACAATTTGAGCATCATCTTCATTTAAAGTTATTTCATAACCTTTATCAGCAAGCATTCCGAGCATAAGTTCGGAATCCACAAGATTTTTTGCACAGCCGTGACTGATTAATGCAACTTTCATTTTTAAACCTCTTTTTTCTTTTAGTCTAACATGAAATATAAGCTTTGTAATTACTCTAAACGATTAAAAAATGCCGAACATACCATAATAAAATTTATAGAATGCTAATACAATAAATCCGACAAATACCGCCAGAATAATTAAAAAAGCAGGACCAATAAGGGTTGAAAGATTATTAACTGTTTCAAAAACTTTTTTATCAATTATATCACTGAGTTCTTTGAGCATTTCTCCCAGCTTGCCGGCCTTTTCTCCTATAACAAGCATCGCCTGTAAATCAGCCGGCATTATGCCGGATTGAGCTGACGCCTGTGCCATTGAAACACCTTGATATATAAGTTCCTCAAATTTTTCACATTGTTCTTTTATTACACAGTTTTCAATTGCACCTTTAGCCATGGTTACACTCTCTGTAACCGGTACTCCCGAATCATAAGCGACATAAAGTACCGCCGTAAAATTTGCCAGAGCATTATACCTGACAAAATTTTGCACGACAGGAATGTTCAGGGAAGAAGAATCCAGTGCACGTTTTACCTGCGGCTGTTTAAAAAATTGAATACAACCGTAACTTACCCCGCAGACAAAAATAATTATCAGGAACCAGTAGTTACGGAAAAATTCAATCCCGCTAATAAGTAATGATGTTTCTAGAGGAATATCCATCCCGCTCTGGTTGGCAAACCCGATAAGTCTCGGAAAAACATAATTACCTAATAATACCAGTACCCCGAACGCTATTAATATTACTATAGCAGGATAAATACTTGCGGCTATTAATTTAGACTTAAGAGCCTGTTGTTTTTTTATCAGACTCAACAGGCGTTCAAGAACTACGTCCAACTCACCGGACATTTCGCCCGCATGACATATTTTTATAAATACTTCTCCAAAAGATTCGGAATAACTCTCCAAGGCCTGTGAAAAAGAATAACCGTTAGTAATTTTTGTCTTAATATCACCTGCAATTTTTCTCAGTTTAGGACTATCCAGATTATTTTCCATAATAGCAAAAGCTTCAACTATCGGAATTCCGGAAGCTATCATAGATTGCAGTGTTGTTGTAAAAAGTCGTTTTTCGTCTAAAAACAGATGTACTGATTTTTGCGGCAGTTCTTTAAATACAGGTTTTTCATCTTCGTTCAAATAAACTTTTACGGGTATATAGCCTGAATTACGAATTTTTTCACGGGCATTTCGTTCATCAGAGGCTTCTATAATACTTTCGAAAAGTTCTTTATTATTTTTTAGTGCGACATATTTATATATTGCCATTAATCCTGTATCCTTTTTGCCAATGTAAACTTAATGGCAGAATTCAATAAATCCTGTGGAAGCTTTGAAAATATTTCCGCAAATTTTGCATCTTTTCCTATAGTATAAGAAGATTTAGGGTTTTCAGCTTCTAAAATTTTCAAAAGTAATTGTACAACTTTTTCTACGGGAAGACCTTTTTTACTGTTTTTGTGAGCATTGGCAACAAGATATTTCATCTCTTTTTCAAAGTCACCGTTAAGTTCAATTGACTGCGAATTTTGTTCAATTGATTTTTCCCAGATAGGAGTTGCAATTACTCCCGGTTTGACAGAAACAATTTTTATATTTCTATAGGTTTCCAGCAGCATAGAATTAAAAAGAATATCGAGCGCCCGCTTAGATGCACAATACGGGGATATAAACGGGAAAATTCCAAATGAGGACATAGAACTTATATTTATGATACGTCCGCCGTCCAACAAATCCAGCAGCTGCTTTGAAAAATCCAGATGGGAAAATGTATTCACCTCAAATTGTTTTCTAATATCGTCGACATCAAGCTGCTCAACAGCGCCGGCAACAACACAACCTGCAATATTAAACAAAGCATCCACCCTTGAAGTTTTTGATTTTATATAATTAACTGCAAGCTTAATGGATGTTTTGTTTTCCATATCAATAAAAAACGGGATGATATTATCGGACAACTTTTTCAAATCTATATTCTGACCGGTTTTTCGGTATCCGGCAAAAACAATATTCTCCTGACACAATGCCCTTACAAGAGCATTGCCTATTCCTGATGTAGAACCTGTTATTACAATAGTTTTCATCATTCACACCTGTAATTATTAATCTGACATATAAGAACCGAACAAAGGCAGATACAAAGCAAGAGCAAGAGTTAAAACTATGCTTCCGATTACAATAAGCATTATCGGCTCAATCATTTTGGTCATTGTATCAATAATGGCATCAAGTTTTTTGTCAATAAATCTTGTTGCCTGCCCGAGCATATCACCAAGACGTCCTGATTGCTCACCTGTTGCAATCATAAATAATATCATCTTTGGCATAACCTGAGTTGATCGCAGTGCAACAGAAAGGTGAGAACCTTGTTGAACTTTACTTGTTGCCTGTTCAATTTTTACTTTTAATGTATTATTTGTCAGTGTCAAATTTGAAAGATATAAGCATTCAATAATAGGTACACCTGCATCATAAGCAACCTGCATTACGGCAATAAAGTTTGCGAAATTTGAAAATTGAATTAAATCTGAAAGTACAGGGATTTTCAAGACCATATCATCAATAGCTTTTTTACTTGTATCCCAGCGGAATAAGAAAATTATACCGGCAACAACAGAACCTATCATCAACGGTACAAGGAACCAGTAAGCACGCAGGAATAAACCGGCATTCATCAAAGTTTGTGTAATCCATGGCAGGTCTTTTCCCATACTGTCAAACATATCTTTGAATACAGGGAATACGAACATAAGCATTACTAATACAATTAAACAAGCAAGAACAATTACAAACATCGGGTACATCAATGTACCAATAACTTTACCTCTGATTGCAGCCTCCTTGCCGAGAAGTTCCAATAAACGTTCCAGAGTTTTTTCCAATTCACCGGAATCTTCACCGGCTCTTACAAGACCTATATATATCTGACCGAACTGTCTCGGGTATCTGGCTATTGTATCTGCAAAAGTTGAACCTGCCATAATCTGACGGCGAAGCTCTTTTGCAACAAGTCTGATTTTTAATTTGGCAGCATCATTTTCAATAAACATTAAAGATTCAATTATAGGAATACCGGACTGTGCAAGAATTTGCAAAGTTGAAGTAAAGTCCATTCTATCCTGAAGCCCAAGACTTTTAATTTTAGCAGCGCCAGCATTTGTTTCTGCAGCTTTTTCTGCTGCCCCGGTAACTGCGTTAGTTTTGCCCTTTTCCTCATAAACTTTTGTAGGCAGAAAACCTAATTTACGAATATTATCACGCGCTTCTTTCAGGCTGGCTGCTTCCACCTTACCTTTTACAATATCTTTGTTATCTTTTAATGCTACGTAATTATATATTGCCATATCTTAAATCCTACTCATTAACAATACCGAGTACCCGAACAAATTCATCTATTGTTGTTAAACCGTTCAAAATGTGACCTAGACAAGATTGATACAGAGTCCTCATACCATTTCTTACTGCGGCTTCTTCGATTTCCAAATCATGTGCACCGTCTGCTATAAGTTTTTTAATTTCTTTATTCATAGTCATAATCTCATAAACGCCGAGACGGCCTTTATACCCCTGAAAATCACATTTGTCGCATCCCTTTGAACGATAAATCGGAGTTTTCATAAGTTTTTGAATTCCCTCTTCATCTTTCATAACAAGCCTTGCTTCTTCATAGGACGGGAAGTATTCTTCCTTGCAATCATCACAGAGTCGTCTTACAAGACGTTGTGCAATAACACCGGAGAGTGTTGAAGATACCAGATAATCTTTAGCCCCCATTTCTATCATACGGGTAACTGTAGCTGCCGCAGAGTTTGTGTGGACTGTACTTAACACAAGGTGACCTGTTAATGCCGCTGAAATCGCGATTTCCAGAGTTTCATAGTCACGAATTTCACCGACCAGAATAATATCAGGGTCTTGTCTTAAGATTGCACGCATACAGGAAGCAAATGTAATACCGGCCTTGGCGTTAATCTGTGATTGGTTTATACCTTCAAGTTTAATTTCTATCGGATCTTCAATTGTTGTGATATTAACATCTTCATCATTCAAACTTTTCAAAACCGAATAAAGAGTTGTTGTTTTACCGGAACCTGTAGGACCTGAAGTTAAAATAATTCCGTTCGGACAGCAAACCATTGTTTTGATTTTTTCAATATCTTCAGGAGTGCCGCCGACAAGTTTAATATTTTTATCATCGGCATTCAAGCTGACAGCAGGTGCCAGGATACGGATACAGACCTTTTCTTTGCCTGAAACCGGAAGCGTATTTATACGGAAATCGTAAGAGCCGTTTTTATATTTAATAGAAAAAGTACCATCCTGCGGTCGTCTGTGCTCAGCAATATTCATTCTGGAAAGAACTTTAAAACGTGCAATTACTGATGTTTCAACTTTAGGCGGGATATCAAATGCTTTTTGCAGCATACCGTCTTTTCTGTAACGCACAATATAACCATTAAGACGCGGCTCTATGTGGATATCGGAAACTTTATTATCAATTCCGGTTGTTATAATCTGATTTACAAATTTGGCAACAGAACCGCTTGAATCCTGCAGTTCACTGTCAACTTGCTCCCATAATGAAGCTTCCTGTTCAAGACCGCTGGTTTCTTCTTCAATCTGTTGAATAATTTTCTGGGTTTCTTTTTTCTGAGAACTAAAGAAAGTATTCAACGCAGTTTCAAACTCGTAATAAGTCATTAATAACTGCTTAGGATTTTGTCCTGTGAGGTAAATAATTTCTTTCAATACATCAGGTTTTACAGGGGTAACAACACCTAAAATGAGAGTTTTTCCATCTGATGATATCGGAATAATTTTATTTGTTTTGATAAAATCTTCAGGCAAAATATTGATAAAACTTGCCTGTTTAGCAAGCTGGTCGTTTGTAACCAAATCCATTCCGGTATGGAGTCTCAAAACTTCTTTCAACTGTTCTAATTTAATAAAGCCAAGTTTGAACAGCATTGAACCTATAGGTACTTTTTGACGTTTACTTTCAGCTAGTGCCTGCAGAAGCTGAACATCAGTAATATAACCTTTTTTAATCAGAATTTCTCCGACACGAGCATGGGCATTATCAATAGCATCCTCCTGTTGCTGAGCATTTGCATCCGGAGTAAAACTTGCTATCAAATCAGTTAAATCCTGATCCGGCACCGGAAAAAATTTTATCTGATATGGAAATATCTTTTTTAACTGTGCATTTATCTCTTCTTTATTTGAACTTGAACAAATTACAACATACAAAAAATTATCCCTAACACTAAGTGGAACAAATTTATATTGTTCCATTAGTGCTTTATTAACTTTGTTGAGTGTTTCATGGTTTACACTGTTTTTTAATCTGTTTAGTAATTCATTCATTTTATATGATTATAAAGTAGTTTCGTTATTTTTAACTTCATCATTATCAACAATTATTCTTGGAGTAATCATGATAACCATTTCTTCTTTTGCTTTAGTAGTATTGGAACTTCTGAACAATGAACCGATATAAGGAATATCACCTAAAATAGGTACTTTGTTAACCTGTTTTGTATCTTCTTCACGAATCATACCGCCGATAACAAGAGTTTCGCCGTCTTTAATTCTGACACTTTTCAAATCAAGGTTTCTGCGCTGAAGCAATGTAGCTGCCAAATCCTGAACAGGTTCCTGACCTTCTTCGGTTTCAACATAGGTGTAAATTTGTTCTTTGATTGTTGAATATTCCGGTTTGATATCCATAGTTACGTACCCGTCCGGAGAAATAAACGGTGTAATTTCTATCTTGATACCGTTATCATCTGCGACCTCATATTCTCTTGCAACGGTTGAGTTCAGAGAACCTTGAACGACCTGTGAGGTAACTGATTTTACATAGTCTGATGTAAGGTCTATTGTTGAAGTTTTTCCGTTTGTAATAAGGATACGCGGGTTAGCAACTGTTCTGCCTTTTCTGTTTTCTAAGATATATCTGATTGTATAAGTCAACACAAACGGACCGCGATATTTGTTAACGTAGTGGTCAATAGAACCGTCACCTTCGTCAGAATATACAGGATAACTGCTGCCTGAAAGAAATGTCGGGTGATTTCCGTTTGTGCTGGTTGTACCGTTTGCAAAGTTGGCGGAGAAGAATTTACTCCAGATTTGCCAAGCATTATCAAGTGTTTTACTACCGGTTTCGCTCAATTCAATAATTGACAGTTCCAAATATGCCTGCGGCTGTTTTTTATCATTGAGTTCAACAAATTCTTTAATCATATCAAGCTGAGTTTGAGAACCGCCAAGGATACTTATTTCACCGAGTTCTGTATAGTAAGAAACAGCCAGCGCCTGAATTGGTAAAGACGAAAGCTCGCCGGCTTCAACTGTTGTATTCAAAGAACACGCAACTGTAGCACCGCCAAGAGTTAAACCTGAGCCCGAACCGGAACCTGAATCTGCAGCTGCACCTGTCATAATTCCTGCGGCACCGCCGGTTGTTCCATTTATAGCCCCGCCACCGGTAGCACCTGTTGTAGGAAGTAACAGATTACAAATCATATTTGCCATTTCTGACGGAGTTGTATGATTTACTTTAAATGATGTTATTTGAGGCTTTTTATCAAATTTTTCAACAACTTTTCTTGCTATTGAAACATCGTTTTTTGAACCAAATATCAATAATTCGTTTGTAGACGGATTAGTAACGGCAATTTCAGTACCTGACATACCCGGCTTTTTCATTCCGTAAATATTTTTATTGAGGAATGTAGCGATTGCTGTTGCATCAACATATTTAATAGGAATAACCGTCATTTCCTGTTTTGCTATATTAGAAGCAGAACCGGCTTTTGAAATTATAAGAGTTTTATCATCAATTGTATAATTCAGTCCGGTAACTTCCAGAACTAAATCAAATGCAGAATTAAGAGGGACGTCAACCAAATCCATAGTAACATTGCCGCCGACGCCTTCTTCAAAAATTATATTCAGTCCGGCTTTATCTGCAAACATACGTAAAACCTGAGTTACATCAGAATTTCTCAAACTTAAAGATATAGGTTCACGACTCTTAGTAATTGAGATATCAGCTTTCAGTTTTAAAACTTCATCTTTATTACTTCCACCGCGTATTGCAGGTTTTTGCGTGCCATAGTTATTTATAAAGTCGTAATCCTCTTTTGCAAATGCGTATGATAAAATATTTGTCGAAACAAATATTGATAGCATCACACCTGCAATAATTTTTTTTGAAATTCCGTTTTTCATATCTGCTCCTGATTTATTCCTCTTATAAATTATTTTCCTATATCCATTTTTACATTAGAGCCGCCAAATCTTTTTTCAAGATTCGGGACAACATTGTGGTTGAGTTTATTTAGTGCCAGCAATTCTCCAACGCCGGCTTTATAAATATTGTCGCCAAGCTGAACGGCAACATTATCTTTGTATATAGCAAGAATTTTGTAATTATTAATAACATCACCCGTTCTTACAAGGTAATCCGTACCTTCCATATTTAAAATAGCTGCAGGATTATGATTATCAAATAAAATACCTGAAACCTTTGTTTGAATAATACGGCTTGCATCTGTATCTGCGGTAGCATCTTCCGGCGGATTAACCAGCTCATAAGGAAGAGGGGAAACAACTCTGTTCAAAGTTGCAGCCTCATCCGGCGGCAAAAACGGGTTTGCACGTCCGTAATCTTCTATTGCAAGCTGCGCCATTTTATCTGTTGTATCAGACAATTCCACCTCATCCAAATCCACCACGGCAGTACCTGCTGCATCCTGTGCCAGCATATCTGATGCTTTCGCATCAAAAACTGAGGTTTGCTCAACAGGCTGTAAATCTGATGCTTTTAATGAATCTTCTCCACCTCCGCAGCCGCTTGTTATGAATGAAATCACACCCAAAAACAAGACAAATACACTTATCTTCTTGATTTTATTTTTGAAATCTTTCTCTAATCTGAACTCTCTCATTTCAATTCCATATAATTATTATATCGTATACGTTACATTAAGACTATAGCAAAATTCAAAAAGATTAGTATCAATTATTTAGAGTATTTAGTTCAATTTTTGAAGATACTATAAGTCTTTGTTAGTTTAACATATTTAATAGAAGCTGGCAAAAAAGAAACAAGTTTTTACAATTTAGTTAAAATTTATTGAAAATTATTAGTTACAGCATAAATGTATTCTAAAATTTTAGAGAAATAATCCAGATCCGCACTGCCGTTTAATACAAAATCCGCTTGATTTCTGAATGGTTTTACATATTTTTCACCGGCATTTTTAATATATTCCCAGTGTTTTATTGCATTATCTTCACTCTGATTGCGTTCTTCGCGGGCACGGGTAATAAATCTTTCTTTACGAATATCATTATCAGCTTCAACGTAAAGTTTCACATCAAACACATCTTTCACATCTTCATACATCGTTGCGATACCTTCGACAACAATAATTTTCTGTGAAACAACCTCCAGAGCTGACGGTACGGAAACACCCGTTCCGTTCGGAAGATACATCGGAGCTTTTATATCAAGCCCGTCTGCTAAATCCTGCAAATCGTTTTTCAATACATCCAGCTGAAAACTTGTAGGGGCATCAATATCATATCCGTTGTCACGGAGATTATCAAAAGACCCGTATTGCGAAATTAAAGCAGAAATATCATTAAAATAATTATCAGTACTCAAGACTGTTACAGGCATATCAAACTGTTCTATAATATGTTTAATGGCTTTACAGATAGTAGATTTGCCGGAGGCGGATTCTCCCGTAATACCTATCAGCAGACGTTTGGATGGAGTGTTTATCAGTCTGCGAGAAAATCTGTTTATGAAATCCGGATTCATATAATTAAATACAGGAGATGCACATTTTTTATCGTAAGCCAGAATTTGTCTGAACTTTGTCTGCAGATAAAATGCCAGTAATTCTCTGCCTGTTTTGAGATTAAAGTCCGGTTTCAGAATTTTATCCGTAGAATTCAATTCTTTTTCTATGAGAAGCTGCATTTTTTCATCCATAAATTTTCAGATTCCATAAATAAATATGTATGAAATAATACATCAGAAAAAATTTTTTTGCTAGTGTTTGAAAAATTTTTACTTTTTTTGGACGATAAAAATCAAAGGCGAATAGGTAAGTGAGATTTCCGGATAAAGTTCTTTATATTTTTCACAAAAATTTCTCACATCAACAAACGTCCATTTTTTTACACCGAGAGAATTTACACCCGTATGTTTCATGTGCGCAAGAAGTTCAAGAGGGGTATTAAATTTCATTATGTAATCAAATTCTTCCGAATATAAAATTTTATATTTTTCAGATAATATTTCTTTTAATTCATCAAAAGTTTTATACTCAAGAGAAAGACCGGTTAAACTTCTCACTTCCTTAAAATTATCCGGAGAAAAAGTTGTAAAAGCTAAAATTCCACCGGATTTTAACATTGGACAAAATTCATTATCTACAACTTTTTTCAAATCTGAAAACCACTGGAACATAGCATTAGAAATTATTAAATCAAAAAGCTTATTAGTTTTAATTTTTTCGGCATTCCCGCAAATAAAATCATATTTTCGCAAAATTTTATCTAGATAAAACTTTGACCGTGCGGTCAAATCATTAGCAGTATAACTATCAAAAGAACAGCTGCTGCAAAACTCTTTTGTCAAAAGCCCCGTACCGGAACCGAGTTCCAGTACATTTGTAAATGAAGAGGAAATTTTGACAAGTTCAGAAATTAATTTTGCGGCACAAATCTGCTGCACAACAGCGTTTTGATCGTAATCAGACATACTGTTTTCAAAATGTTTTTTAACTGTTCTTGCATCTATTTGCATAACAAAATTTCTTCCCAGCTTTTGTAATTATAAAACGGAAAATGGCCGCTATCAAGTTCTACAACAGGCACATTGTATTTATGCCAGAAGTTAAGCTGGTTCTTTGACGGAATAATTTTATCATTTATGCCGACCAGAGCTTTAGTGTAAAACGGGCTGAACTCAAATTTATATGATTTGATAAGTTCATCAAGTTTGACAAGTTCATTCACACGATTTTCTATTGAACGTTCTACCGGAGTTTTTTCGTATCTGGCAAGCAAATCATCTTCAACAAAAACATTTCTTGTAAACTTTCCCTGCAAACCTTTTTCTGCGTGTATTAATGAAAGTTCAAAAGATTTATGAGGGATTCCAAGTTCATCATCAACAGGAATAGCAGTACCGCAAACTGCGACTGCTGATGTCAATTCCGGCAGTTTATCTTTAAGATATGAAGCAATAAATACCCCCATAGACCAGCCGATAAGATGAATTTGTTCATATTTTGAAAAGTCTATATTAAAATCCAATGATGCATAATCATACAGGGTAATTACATCATAATCTCCGCAATCTAAAAATTTGAAAGGATTGTAATCAAAACTCCAGCCGCAAAAGAATATTATTAACTTTTTATTGTTTTGTTTATTGAACCAATAATGCTGCATAATTTTTCCAAATCCCTTTCTTCAATTTCTGTAGTAAGTGACAATCTGATACGGGAAGTTCCCTTAGGAACAGTAGGAGGTCTTATCGGGAGTGTAAAATATCCGTTATCAAAAAGAATATCACAAACTTCCGCAGTTCTATCATTTTCCCCGATAATTACAGGGATGATATGGCTCTCACTTCCAAGTTTACGTCCGAGCGCCAGCATCCTTTGACGTTTTTCAAAAGTATGCGGGAATTTGTTTTCTATTATCCATTTTGAAAATGCAATATTTACAGGCGGCAATGCCGTTGAAAAAATAAACGAACGGGCTTTATTTATTAAATAATCAATCAAAACTTTTCTGCCTGTTACAAACGCACCCATTGAACCGACAGATTTTCCGAATGTTCCCATAATCAAATCTACTTCGTCAATAAGCCCCATAAGCTCACAAACACCAAGCCCTTTTTGACCGAACACACCAAACGCGTGTGCCTCATCAAGAACAAGAATGCAATTGTATTTTTTCTTTAATGCAACAAGACGTCTGATATCCGCAATATCACCGTCCATACTAAAAACGCTTTCAGACACAATAATTGCGTTATTGAAATTACATCTTTCGCGGAGGAGAAGTTTTTCAAGTGCATCCATATCATTATGAGGATACCGGAAAAATTTACCGTCAGAAAGACGCATTCCGTCAATTATACTTGCGTGGTTTAATTTATCGGAAAAAATTACATCACCTTTGCCCGCAAGTGTTGAATTAATTCCGACATTTGCATGATACCCGCTGTTAAACAGAAGCGTTCCGCCGCTTTTGTACAAATCGGTAATAAGATTTTCCAGCTCTTTATAAACAGGCAAAGAGCCTGTGAGAAGTCTTGCAGAAGCACTCCCGAACGAATAATCAGCACCGGCGTATTCTAAAAATTCTTTAGTAATCTCTCTGTTATCTGCAAACCCGAGATAATTGTTAGATGAAAGATTCAAAAGTTTCTGGCCTCTAAAATAAATATATTTTTCGTCTTTGCCCTCGTAATCTTTAAGTGTCCTGAGATGAGAATGTGATTTTAAATCTTCAAGCGTTTCTGTGTAAGTTTCAAACATAAAATAATTATATGATAAAAAGTTTATAAGGGAATAATACTGAATTAATCTAAATACAAAATTTCTACTTTACCATCTTTACCAACCACATATTTTGTTCTTTTGTTTGTAATATGTCCGGCTTGATTCTTCTCTTTTCTTATTTTTTTTAAATATTCATAACGGTCATAATAAGATGCATAACTGCTATCTAAGTTACCAGATCGGGAAAAAAAATGTAATACTTC
>CALUTF010000034.1 GCA_944323595.1 Candidatus Gastranaerophilales bacterium
CTCGAACCTCTGATGGGTTCTCACCCTCATCAGACACAAAAAAACTCGCTTTACTGCGAGCTTTTTTAAATGGGGCGCCTGATGGGATTCGAACCCATGCATATCGGAACCACAATCCGAGGTCTTAACCGCTTGACGACAGGCGCCATCAACATAATTTATATTAACACATAAATATTTTTTGTCCAGAACTTTTATTGACAACTTTAAATTCTATAAAAAATGATGCCCCTATGAGGAGCATCATTTTTCATCAGAATCTTAAACAAAACTTTTAATTAATTCTCTGGAACATATATCCGATTCCGCGTGCTGTCAATATCAATTCAGGATTTGCAGGATCAGACTCCAGTTTTGAGCGTAATCTTGAAATATGAACATCAACTACGCGGGTATCAATTCTGTGATCTGGCGGATATGCCCATACGTGCTGCAAAATTTCGTTTCTTGAAAATGCTTGTCCAGAATTATTAACCAGCAATTCTAACAGACTGAATTCCATACCGGTCAAACGAATTCTTTCATTCTTTCTGAATACCTGACGTCTTGCTGTATCAATTTTAATATTACCCGTTGTAATTACATTTTTAGTAACTTTTCCGCTGGTTGTAATTGTTTCACGGTTGTTAGTTCTTCTCAATACAGCTTTTACACGTGCTTCCAATTCTTTTGGTGAAAACGGTTTAATTACATAGTCATCAGCACCGAGTTCCAAACCTGTAATTCTTTCTGATACATCGCCTAATGCAGTCAGAATAATAATTGGAACATCTGCAGTACGTCTGATTTCTCTTGTAACTCCGTAACCATCCATTTTTGGCATCATAACATCCAAAACAACCAAATCAGGATTATATTTATTAAATGCATTAACGGCCTCTTCACCGTCTGCTGCTGTGTAAACATCATAACCAGCCATCTTTAATCTGGTTTCAAGAATACGTCTAATAGAAGCTTCATCATCCGCTAAAAGAATACGTTGACGATCTTCATTTTCGGTAGTCATTTCTGCATTTTCTGTCATAGTCTTTTCCTTACATTTATTAAATCACATTCAAACACTAATATTAAAAAATATTGCTTTTTTTTAAATTTCTTAAATATTTATAACGATATATTAATATAATTTAACAAAAATTGCAAGCATTTTTTAGCAAAAAAAATATATAATTTATTGGAAAAAATTAGGATAAAAAGCTGATTAAAATATGAATACAACAAACGCAAAGATAGTAATTTAAAGGAATTTATCCTACAACAATGAGGATGCTATCTTTCTAAATTTTTCCAAATCATCTGCTGTATCAATTCCGACAGGCACAAAATCCACAACAGAAGTTTTAATTTTCATGCCATTTTCCAGAGCACGCAGCTGTTCAAGACTTTCTGTTTTTTCAAGCGGGGATTGTGGAAGCGTTGTCATCTTAATCAAAGCCTCACGTTTGTAGCCGTAGATTCCTAAGTGACCCCAGAATTGAGCAATACCTGAATTTCTTTCATACGGGATTTTAGAACGCGAAAAATACAGTGCAAAACCATTTAAATCCCTGACACATTTAACAAGATTAGGATTATTAATATCATTTTCGTCGTTCAACGGTCTAACAAGAGTTGAAATATCAGCGGCAGCATCATCTTTTACGTTTTTAATAACTTCATCAATACTTTCCGGTGTAATCAGAGGTTCATCCCCCTGTAAATTAACAATATAAGATATCTCAGGATGACGGTCAACAACTTCTCTGATTCTGTCACTGCCGCATTTATGTGAAGTTGAGGTCATTTCGACATTTCCTCCGAAAGAAGTTACGGTATTAAAAATTCTTTCATCATCCGTCGCGACAATAATAATATCTGCAAGCTTAGACTGTTGCGCTTTTTCATAAACCCATTGTATTATCGGCTTTCCAAGGACTTCTATAAGCGGTTTGCCCTCCAAACGGCTTGAGCCGTAGCGTGCCGGAATTATTATTGCTGTTTTAGACATTGTGTTCCTCCAAAAATTTCTTTATATATTCATATTCTTCCATACCTAACGGAAGTTTTATTTTATTTTTACCAGAATTAACAATTAAAGTTGAGGTAAATTTGCCGGTTAACTTTAATTTTGAAAAATCATTAACAACTAAAGCTCTGTTAAAAATCTTAAAAACTATAAAATCAGAATAAATTTCAACATCAGCATAAAAACCTCTATAAATGAGCCAGTTTATGCTGGAAATACGTGTTGTAAATATTTTCAGAGGTTCAGCAGTTGAATTTGATTTAATTTCATCGTAATAATCACAATCAAATATTTCGTTAAATGAACCTTTTAATATGTTGAACACCAAATAAGCTATTAAACCAAACAAGACTGCAAAAACTAGTAAAAAAACTATTTCAAATTCTTTGCCGTATATCAATAAAACGCCTCCTCATTTTTAACAATCAGCGCAACCCATTGGTCTTGATGCATTTCTTCAATAAGAGTTAAGCCATTTTTATTAATTGCATCCAGTACAACCTGTTTTTTTTCATCAAGAATACCAGACAGTACCATTTTAGCATCAGCATTCATAAGATTTTTTAAATCGCCCATAATTTCAGCGAGCACATTGTGTAAAATATTTGCACAAATAAAATCAAATGTATCATTAACTTTATCTGCAGTATTCAATTCAAAAATACATTGAACATTATTTTTAACAGCATTTTCACGGGCAACATCGATAACAGATTCATCGTTATCACAGCCGTAAACGTATGAGGCGCCGAATTTTGCAGCACAAATTGCTAAAATACCGCTGCCTGTACCAATATCAGCCATTTTTGCATCTGAGTGCATATATTTTTCAATAGCTTTCATGCATAACTGTGTAGTCTGATGAGTTCCGGTGCCGAATGCACACCCCGGCTCAAGGCGTATTACAATTTCACCATCGTTCGGGGTATATTCAAGCCAGTCAGGCACTACTACAATTTTATCAGATACTCTGGTGATATCCCATTTTTCTTTCCATTTTTTTGACCAGTCCTCATTTTCTTTTTCAACAAAAGAAAATTCCCAACTGCCAAGCTCCTCATCACTAAAACCGCGGGATTTGAGAATTTGCCGATGATTTTCAAGGAAATTTTTGATGTAAGCAGCTGAAAATAATTCAGAATACTCCTTATCATCTTGGAGAAAAACTCTCAACGTCCCCTCAGTCGTGGAAATCATCTCCAAATCTTTGTACGCTTCTTCAGCAAGCACAATTCCCTCACACGGAAGATTTTCAAAACAAATATCAGAAACAATGTCTTCTATTGCCGGATTAATCTTAATTTGGAGTTCGTAATAAGAGTTCATAACAATTACTCCAGATAAGCACCCATACGTCTGAATTTGTTATATCTGTCATTTTTAAGTTCTTCCGGACTCATTTTATCTAAGTCAGAAAGAGCTGAAAGAATTGTTTCTTTCATATTTTTAGCCATTAAATCATAGTCATTATGCGCACCGCCGACCGGTTCTTTAATATCACCGTCAATGATATTAAATTTCATCAAATCAGGGGCAGTAATCTTTAAAGCATCCGCAGCGACTGCAGCTTTTGATGCATCACGGAATAAAATTGATGCACATCCTTCCGGTGAAATAACCGTATAATAAGCATGTTCAAGCAAATACACTCTGTTAGCAACTGCTAAACCAAGAGCACCGCCGGAACAACCCTCGCCGGAAATAATTGCAATAACCGGAACTTCAAGTTTTGCCATATCGCGCAAATTAGTAGCAATAGCAACCCCCTGACCGGTTTCTTCCGCACTGATTCCGGGATAAGCCCCCGGAGTATCAATAATTGTAATAATAGGTAATTTAAATTTGCTTGCATGTTTAAAAAGTCTTAAAGCCTTTCTATAACCTTGAGGCTGCGGCATACCAAAGTTATATTCAAGGTTTTCTTTTGTGGATTTACCTTTCATAGTACCGATAATCATAACAGGACGCCCATCAAGCTTAGCAAGTCCGCCGATAATAGCTCTATCGTCCATCCCCTCGCGGTCTCCGTGAAGTTCCACAAAATCAGTACACATCAAATTTACATAATCCAGAAAATTAGGTCTTTCCGGATGTCTTGCAATTTGCAATTTCTGTGACGGCTTCAAATTAGCGTAAAGTTCTTTTTTGTAATCGTCAGCCTGCTGCTCAAATGTTTCTATTTCTTTATTTAAATCCATACCGGACTCCGCACTTATTTTCTTCAATTCTTCAATTTTTTCCTGAATTTCCATAATAGGTTTTTCAAAATCCAAAACTGTCATATAGTACCTCTTAATTATTATGCATAGCAAATATATTTGCGAGAGTTTTTCTCAAGTCTTTTCTGGAAGAAACAACATCTACCTGACCGTATTTAAGCAAATATTCTGCTGTCTGGAAATCAGACGGAAGTTTTTGTCTGATAGTTTGTTCAATTACACGTCTGCCGGCAAAACCGATTCTGGCGCCCTGTTCTGCAACAATTATATCGCCAAGGGTGCCGAAACTTGCCGTTACACCGCCAAATGTAGGTTCGGTGAGCAAATTAACATACAACAAACCTGCATCGTCCAATCTTGAACAAGCACAGGAGGTTTTAGCCATCTGCATAAGACTCAGCGCACTTTCCTGCATTCTTGCACCACCTGAGGAGGTAATAGCCAGAACAGGTAATTTTAGCTCGATTGCCTTTTCTATCAATCTGGTAACTTTTTCACCTACGACACTGCCCATTGAACCGCCCATATAGTCAAAATCCATTACGGCTGCAGCCATTCTGTGCCCCTCAATTGACGCCAAACCCGTAATTACTGCTTCATCAAGATTAGTTTTAGCATGAGCTTTTTCCAATCTATCTTTATATGGTTCAGTGTCAACAAAATTTAAAGGATCTGTAGGCTTTATATCTTTAAACAATTCTTCAAAAGACCCCTCATCAAAAAGCTGTTTGATTCTCTTTGTTGCATTTATCCTGAAATGGTAGTCACAAACAGGACAAACCATATCATTATCTTCCAAATCTTTTTTAAGAAGCTGTGAATCACAGTGAACACATTTTGTCCACAGGTCAGGATTTCCCTCGACTTCAACTTTTGCTTCAAGAGCTCTTCTTTGAATTTGAGCCTCTTTACGTTTTTCAAACCAATCTTGAATAGTCATATTTAAAACATCCCTACTAACAAATCTTAATTGATAATAAAATTATCCACAAAGCTATTATACAACAAAAAATAATTATCGCAATATTAAAAGACCGCCGGATTATCCTGACGGTCTTTTCTTACTCTCAACTATCTTATTTAATCACGAGATAACAGCCACTTACTTAACTGCTACCAATCTCGCCTGAATACCGGCATCCGCATTAATCATATTTGCGTTAGCCATCGCCATAGAGCGGCGTTTTCTCGCTCCTCTTAATATAAATTCCACACTGTCGCATACATTACACGAAGGTGTTACAATCTTTTTAAGCATATATAAATTCTCCTTTATAAGTTTCTGATTACATATTATTTATCGTCACGGAGGAGCAAAAACTTTAAAATCGTATATACTTTTAGTTACAAAAATTAACATGCAAAAAGACCGGCAGTAAACCCACCGGTCTTTCTCATTACTATTTACTTTAAATTAACTACACAGCGTAAACACTAACCTGTTTTCTGTCACGTCTGTGAGATTCAAATTTAACCTGACCGTCAATCAGAGCATACAAAGTGTCATCACTACCGATACCAACATTGTTGCCCGGGTGAATTTTAGTACCTCTTTGACGAACAAGAATGTTACCGCAAGTAACCATTTCGCCGCCGAATTTCTTAACGCCTAAACGCTTCGCTTCGGAGTCACGACCGTTACGGGTAGATCCCATACCTTTCTTATGTGCCATTTTTATATCTCCTTGTAATTATTTGCTATCACTAATACTTATGCTTCTGCAGAATCAGCAGCAGCTTTCTTTTGGGCAGAAGTTCTGATTTTAGAAATCATAACTCTTGTAAAGCCCTGTCTGTGACCTTGTTTTTTTCTGTAACCTTTTTTAGGTCTTTGTTTGTAAACGATAACTTTTTTAGCTTTGTCATGTTTAACGATAGAACCTTCAGCAGAAGCGCCGTCTACATAAGGTTGTCCAACTTTTGATTTTTTACCGTTAACAATCATAACGACTTTATCAAAAATAACTTTTGAATCTTGTTCACCGTCTAACAATTCGACGTCAACATAACGTCCTTCTTCAACTTGATACTGTTTTCCGCCAGTTTCTACAATTGCGTACATCTTAATTTCCTTTCATTTTAGGTCTCGTAACCCGTCAATTCGGCATCTCGGGGTATTTATCAACGATTTACCTTTACTATACACGTAAAATCATTATCACCCAGTCAAAATCAACTGTCAAGTAGTATTAATATTTATTAACTTTATGTATTCTAATATTTTTTTGGAGTATCATAGAATGTGTTATGAAATTGAGCATAGAAGAAATTTTAGAGGCTTGTAAGGGAGAATTAATAAAAAACGTAACCGGAGAGAAAGAGTTTACGTTTTCTACCGATACCAGAAATATAAAATCCGGCGATATTTATATTCCGCTGAAAGGTGCAAAATTTGACGGTGAAAATTTTATTGATAACGCCATAGAAAAAGGTGCATCAGGATGTTTTACAACAAAGGATAATGTTGAAGCTCCGCTGGTTATAAAAGTTCCCGACACACTGAAAGCATATCTTGAGCTCTGTCGTTTTTACAAAGATAAGCAAAAAACATTCACCATTGGCATAACAGGGAGTTCCGGGAAAACTACAACAAAAGAAATGCTCTATTCGGTTCTGTCAGAAAACTTCAGAACTCATAAGACATTCTCCAATCATAACAACGAAATAGGATTTTGCGAAACTATAAACACAATGCCGGAAGATACAGATATTGTGATTATAGAAATGGGGATGCGAGGCTTAGGGGAAATTGAATTAATAGCAAAACATGCAAAACCTGATATCGGAATTATTACTAATACAGGATCCGCCCATATTGGCAGACTCGGAAGCCTTGACAACATCGCAAAAGCAAAATGCGAACTAACAAAGTTTATAAATCCTAAAGGGGCATTAATAGCTCTTAATCAGGATAGAATCAAAAAATTTACGGAATTTAACGGAGAAACAATTTACTACTCTGTTGATGACGTAAAAATACTGGAGCAGAAACCTGCGTTTACAAAGTTTGAATACAAAAACAATATATACGAACTCAATGTAGAGGGCATATATAACGTTGAAAATTCTCTTGCTGCGATAGAGACAGGTTTAAGAATGAACATGCCATATGAAAGGATTGCAAACGGATTAAAAAAATACCATCCGATTGAAAAACGCTGGGAAATTCAGGAAATCAACGGATATAAATTTATAAATGACAGCTACAATGCAAACCCGGATTCAATGAAAGCATCTGTGTCTACATTTATGGAATTGTACCCTGATTCTGTTGTAATTCTCGGTGACATGGGCGAGCTCGGAGAACAGGAAACAACTCTGCACAGAGAAGTAGGAAAGTACCTTGCTACCAAACCGCATACCTCAAGCTTTCTTACTGTCGGAGCATTAGCGGAAGAAACGGGCGATGAATTGAAAAAGGACGGATTTAACGTAAAAAGTTTCGGCTCTAATTGTGAAGCTGCTCGTTACATACTTGAAAACGTAAATATCGGTACTACGATATTCTTGAAAGCTTCACGTTCTATGAAGTTTGAAGAAATTATTAATATGGTAAAGGGAGAAGATAACCTATGATAATGATAGCGGTTGCATTTTTACTCGGCTTAATTTTGTGCCTGCTTTTCGGAGTACCTTATATAGACTGGCTCAAGAAAAAAATGATAGGACAATATATTAAAGATGTTGCCCCCGAAGCGCATGCAAAAAAACAAGGTACACCGACCACTGGCGGAGTATTTATAATTACAGCAGCTATCCTTGCTTCCATAGTTACACTTATGATGGCTCAGAGACTTACCACAAGTGCTTTTATTATATTAATAACTTTTCTGTTTTACACGCTTGCAGGATTTCAGGATGATTATATAAAGATAAAAGGGAAAGGCAACGACGGTTTATCCCCAAAAGGCAAACTGTTCAGACAAATAGCAATCGCTCTTTTGCCTGCGATGTACGTAATGATGAATTACACAAACGGGAGTACCATCAACTTCGGGCATTATGTACTTGATTTAAAATGGCTGTACCCGTTCTTTGCTGTATTTGTAATTACAGGTGCATCAAACGCATACAATCTTACGGACGGACTGGACGGACTAGCAGCAGCAACAGGAATGTTCCCGTTTGCAGTATGTTCAATTATTGCATTGTATTCCGGCTATCCTGAAGTTGCAATTATATCTGCAACAGTTGCCGGCGCACTTGTCGGATTTCTGAGATATAACAAGCCTAAAGCACAGGTTTTTATGGGTGATACAGGATCACTTGCAATCGGAGGCCTGCTCGGCACACTTGCAGTTATGGGTAAGTTTGAGATATTACTGATATTTCTCGGAGCAATGTTTGTAGTTGAAACTTTATCCGTTATTATTCAGGTTACAAGCTACAAATTGACAGGAAAAAGAGTTTTTAAAATGTCACCTATCCATCATCATTTTGAATTGTGCAACTGGAGCGAAAAGAAAATCGTCATCGTATTTTCATTATTCTCGCTTTGCTGTTCACTGCTTGCCGCAGTTGTATTTTATTTGACTATGAAAGGATTCATCTAGTATGAGAATAAACTGGTATGAAAAAAAAGTATTAATATTAGGATTATCTAAAAGCGGTATCTCTGCCGCCAAATATCTGAATACAAAAGGGGCTGATGTCTACCTGACAGAAAAACGCGAGGCATCGGAAGAAGATAAAGAAAAAATACAAGAACTTGAAGCTCTCGGAATAAGAGTGGAAACAGGCGGACACAGCGATGAATTTATAAATGATTCCTATATAGCAATCACAAGTCCGGGAATACCGCCGCACAGCGAAATTATGAAAAGGCTTGCTGATGCAAAAGTTCACGTTATATCTGAAATAGAACTTGCTTATACACAAACATCAACACCATTTATAGCAATTACCGGTACAAACGGCAAGACCACTACAACAGCATTAACGTCACATATTCTCTCAACGGAATACAAGGCTCCTGCCTGCGGAAACATAGGAAATCCGCCATGTGATTTGATTGATGATGATAATGATTATCTGGTATGTGAATTAAGCTCATACCAGCTTGCAATGAGCCCGTCACTCCAACCGTTAATAAGTGTATGGACTAATTTTACACCGGATCATATTGACTGGCATCAGGGACTGGAAAATTATTTTGAGGCAAAAGCAAGAATTTTTAAATTCCCTCAAAATCCTGCATTTTCAGTATTAAACGGTAAAGACCCGAAACTTGTCGAATTCGCGCCGTATACAGCAGGCGAATTGTTCTTTTTTGCAAAAGAAACCAATACAAACTGCTGCTATGAAAAAAATGACGCAATATATTTCAAACGTAACGGAAAAGAAGAAGAAATTATAAAACTTGCAGAGTGCCCACTTGTTGGGGAACATAATTATCAGAATATTATGTGTGCCGTAATTTGTGCAAAACTAATAGGAATATCTAACGAAAACATAAAATCCGCAATTATGTCTTTCAAAGCACCGGAACACAGACTGGAAAAAGTTGCAACAATTAACGGAACAACATTTTATAATGATTCAAAAGGGACAAATCCGGAGGCATCAATTGTTGCAATTAAATCATTTAACGAGCCTAATGTTGTCTTGATAGCCGGCGGACGCGATAAAAATACAGACCTGAAAGAATTCTGCGACGAAGTTAAAAACCATATAAAAACAGTTGTACTTATAGGCGAAGCCGCACAGCGTTTTGAGGATAATCTCAAAGCTGACGGATTTGACAATATTATTAGAGAAGCCACTATGCAGAGCGCTATTGATAAATCAATTGAATTAAATCCGGATATTGTATTGCTTTCACCGGCATGTGCAAGTTTTGATATGTTCAGGAGCTACGAAGAAAGAGGAGAGGTGTTCAAGGAATATGTCTTATCGAAACTCGGATAACAGAAGAACGGGAAACCCGCGGTATAAAGACCAGCCGATACAAAGTATTATTGAATCGGCACCTGACAGAACGCTTCTAATTGTAGTAACTTTCCTTGTAATCATAGGATTTATGGCAATATTTTCCGCTTCAGCGCCCAAATGTCTGGATGACGGAGGTAATCCGGCGCAGTTTCTTATCAAACAATTAATCAGCTTCGTTGTAGGCTTTATAGGATTAAAGTTTTTCACTAACTATGACTACAAAAAACTTGCGCAATGGAATACCGTTTTATTTATCACTATACTGATTTTACTTGCACTTGTTGACTTTACACCTCTTGGTGTAATGGTAAACGGGGCAAAGCGCTGGATTAATATAGCCGGATTTCAATTGCAACCGTCAGAATTTGCCAAACCTGCAGTAGTCTTGCTGCTTGCGAGTGCATTTAAATATGACGCAAACCTGTTTGACCAAAATAAATGGGTATTTGCGTTCCTGCCAATACTTGGAATGATATTCTTCATATTTATGCAGCCAAACCTCAGTATGGTAATACTGCTGCTTTCTGTTTCTGTTGTAATGTTTTTATGCGCGGGCGGCTCATTAAAGCTGTTTTTCAGTTGTATGATAGCCGGTATAACAACTATAATCATAGGTTTAACTACAATTATTAAGCCTTATCAGCTGACACGACTCAGAACATGGAGACATCCTGAACTAGACCCGCAGGGTGCCGGATATAATATTATACAATCATTAATAGCCTTTGCCTCAGGCGGTTTGACAGGGGTAGGCTACGGAGGGTCAATTCAAAAACTATCATACCTGCCTGAATGCCATACTGACTTTATATTTGCAATTATAGCAGAAGAACTCGGTTGGGTAGGGTGCCTCCTTGTAATAGGATTATTCTGGACATTTATTCACAGGGGATTTATCATAGCTTCCCGCTGCCCTGATATGTACGGAAAACTTCTTGCTGTAGGATTAACTTTTTCAATCGGGTTTCAGGCATTTTTGAATATGAGTGTAGCGAGTTCTTTCTTCCCGACAACAGGGGTGCCGTTACCGTTTATAAGCTACGGGGGATCTTCTCTTATCGTATCATTATGGATGGTGGGAATTCTCCTTAATATCTCCAAAAAGAAAATTAAAAAAATAAGGAATCATAATGCATAATAAATCAAAAACATATTTCATAACAGGCGGGGGCACAGGCGGACATATTTATCCGGCAATTGCCGTTGCTGATTATATCAGAGAACATGAAAAAGATGCAAAAATATATTACATAGGTAATCCACAGAACCTTGAATACAAAATTGCAGAACAAAAAGGGTATGAATTTTTGCCTGTAAACATTCACGGAATGCCGAGAAAAATTTCATTAGGGATGATAAAATGGCTCTTTGACCTGACAATAGCCTGCGGAAAATGCAGTATTTATCTAAACAAATACAAACCCGATGCCATTTTCGGCACCGGCGGATATGTATCTGCACCTGTACTTCTGGCAGCAATGGTTTCTAAAAAAACGCCTTATATGATGCACGACTGTGATGCACAACCGGGTCTTGTTACAAGAAAACTTGCACCGAAAGCAAAAGCAGTATCATTATCATTTGAATGCGCCTGCAAATACATCAAAAATCCAAACTGCCATATAAACGGCAATCCGATTAGAGAAGCCTTTAAAACACTTACAAAACAAGAAGCAAGGAATTATCTCGGGTTGGATAACAGAACAACGCTCTGTATCATGGGCGGCTCACAGGGCGCAAAAACCATTAATTATGCAACTGTTGAGATATTAAAAACACTTTCAAGAGATTATAACCTGCAAATTATATTCCAGACCGGCAGAAAAAATTACGACAACACTATAGCACGTCTGAAAGAAGTCTATCCAACATACGAAGATGACAGAAATCTGACTATAAAACCATACTTTGATGATATGGTAACTGTATTAAAAGCCTCTGACATAGCAGTATCAAGAGCGGGTTCTTTAAGCATCTCCGAACTTTGTGCAAGTTCTATTGCCTCAATTTTGATACCATACCCGTTTGCAGCAGCAGACCACCAGAGAAAGAATGCACAGTATATGGTTGATAAAAACGCAGCACTATACCTCGAAGACTCTGAAACAAGCCCGACAATGCTTCTGGAAAAGATTACAGAATTGATTAAAAATCCTGATTTGATGGACAATCTACAAAAAAATGCAGGATTTTTAGCCAAATTTGATGCAACACAGAAAATTGCAGAAGAGTTAGAAAATCTGGGATAAAATATGAATTACGAAAATGCAGTAAAAACATTAACATCACAGGGCAAATTTTACATAAATCTCGGACTGGAAAGAATTTCTGCAATTCTTGACCTGTTAGGAAACCCGCAGGATAAACTAAAGTGCTTTCATGTAGCGGGCACAAACGGCAAAGGGTCTGTTTGCGCAATTCTTGCATCAATTTTGCAGGAATACGGCAAAAAAGTAGGATTATATACGAGTCCACATATTTTTGACTATACGGAACGGATTAAAATTAACGGACAAGATATAAGCAAAGATGACTTTGCGAACTACATATCAGAAATATGTTCCATTGCAGAAAAACACAATATACATCTGACTGAATTTGAAATATTGACGGCAACTGCATTCAAATATTTTGCAGACCAAAAAGTTGATGTCGTTGTACTCGAGACAGGTCTGGGCGGAAGATTTGATGCAACAAACGTTATAAAGGAAAATCTGTGCGCAATAATTACACACATAGATCTTGACCATACAGAACGCCTTGGAAATACTAAAGATAAAATAGCTTTTGAAAAAGCCGGCATAATAAAAGAAAACTGCCCGATAGTTACATCAGAGGGATATGAAGCTATTAAAGACACAGCAGACGAAAAGAATTCTCTTCTGCTTATGACTGCACCGTTTGCAGATACTACAAATTTAAGTTTAAAAGGAACTTATCAGCAGGAGAATTTAGCTCTTGCACTTGCCGCCTTAAAACTTGTTTATCCTGAAATTCCGCAAACAACAGTTGACGAGGGCTTAAAAAATGTAAAGCACCCCTGCAGATTCCAGATAATAGAAGATAAAAACATCATTATAGACGGCGCGCATAATCCGAACGGGATTACAGGACTGAGAGAAAGTCTTGATTTCTACTATCCGGACAAATACAGACGCTTCGTATTCGGTTGTTTAAAGAATAAAGACTACAAAAAAATGATGGAAATTCTTTTTGAACAGGGGGATGAGATTTATTTTTACCATTTTAACAATCCTAATTCCTGCACAGTAAAAGAACTTCAAGCAGTATGCCCGTACCCGTCAAAAGAGTTCAAAGGATTAAACGAACTTCCGCAAAAAGAAAATACCATAACCATTTTCTGCGGCTCTTTTTATATGCTTCAGGAAATTGTAGAAGCTGCCAAAATATTATAAATTTTTTAAACTTTTGTAGTTGCAGCAGTGCTCTGGTCAACCATTTCCTGAATAATATTATTCAGTTTTGCAGGTGTAAATTCAGGACAGGTATTCCAGATAAAAGTAGGTTTAGGTTCCTTAATTGACGGACTAGGATAATCGCTGTTGCAGAACCCCTTAATCATATTTCTGGAACCGTCATTACAGCTTGTATAATGTGAACAGCAATTGCAAATTTTCAGGATAAAACCGTGTTCATCAAGCTTAAATTTCAATTCCTGAAGAGCATCAATAACCCGCAAATGGCTTGATGTAGTAAATTTTTTATTCTTATAAATAAATTTCACCTTTGCCAAACCGTTTTCTGAAATAAATTCAAGCTTACACGGCAAATCTGATCTGCTTGTAGAAACAATAACATCAACAGTCATTTTTTCAGTATTTTTAGGCAGTTCTTCAATATTTTTAATCTTATTTCTGATTTTTCTCACAGGCGGCAGGTTATTCAAAATATGACAGAATGAATAAGCCGGATATAATGCCAGAAGTCCCATCTCCTTTACAGAGAGTTTTGAGTTAATCAAACTTATACCAAACCCTGCAGCGTACAGCATAAATGTGAATAAAACGATTTTAAAATCTACAAAGAAATAATATTCATAAGAATGCTTTAAAATAAACGCATAAGCTAACAACATAAACCATATATTCGGGTACAAAAGTGAAATTGTATGTTCAGCAAATACAAAATTTTTGCTCCAGATTTTTGTAAAACAATTCTGGAACAAATTCAATCTGACAGAAAGTCTAGGTTTTTCAAAAACATAACTTTCAGCTTCTGCAACGGTTTGAATATTAGGATTGTAAGTGCATTTGAATTTTATATTGGAAAGCAAAAGACTGTATTTCAATTCGGAATTAATATCTTTGAAATCAACAGAACCTATTTGATCAACAATATCTTTTTTTATAATAAATACGCCTGAATCAGCACGTGAAGCAAGCCCGAAAAGTGACCGAGCTTTTCTCATAAAATTCATGTGATATTTTTGATATGCAGCCTTAATTTTAGCGACAGGTCCGAGCTTTTCAGAAGCAATAATGGTTTCACCGCTCAAGACGTAATTGTTGGTCAAAGCCGCATTAACCGTTGAAAGAAAATCCGCACCGATACTTCTGTTTGCATCAATAAACAGGTAAGAATCAATCCAGTCATCATTACGCAGTTCTTCCAGCAAAATAGATACAGCCTGATCTTTACCAACAGTTCCTACATCTTTGATATTAACAACATTCACAAATGGTTCATCAGCAAACATTTCGGCAGAGCCATCATTACAATTGTCAAGCAAAGCAAAGACTCTGAAACTGTTTATCGGATAATCCTGTTGTTTCAATTCATTAACAAGATTGAAGAGAGATTCTCTGTTATTATGTGCATAAATGATTACCGCCAGATTGTCTTTATCTTCGAATTGAACATATCTTTTTTCAATCTGGAAAGGACGGTCATTCAAATTTCTGATTGCTAATGCAAGAAAATACAATGAATATAATGCTACATAAATATACAGTAAATTAAAAATAAATTCCATGGTTATCCCTCTTTCAACAGTACAATTTTAGCCGAAACCCGAAAAAAATACCATTATATGTAAATAATTGTGTATAAAAAGAGAGCCCCGAAATCAGGAACTCTCTTTTTGAATAATAATTTATCAATACTACTAAACTAATTCAAGAACATGTTGAGTATTTTTTTCAGCGATTTCAACAAGATTTCTGATAGTAGCCATCATTGACAAAGTTGAATCCATCTTATTGATGCAAGAACCAACACCGATAGCGCTTGCGCCTGCAGCGAATGCAAACGGAGCAGTTGTCGGGTTAATACCTGATGCGGTCATAACAGGCAAATCAATATTTCTTGAAATTTCAATAGTGTTAGCAAGAGTCAATTGAGCTCTTTCAATCAAACCTCTAACGCCGTCAGCTTGAGCCTCTTTAGAGAAATAACCCTCAGTTTGGATTAAATCAATACCCATAGTTTCAAGTTTTCTGGCCAGTTCAATTTGTGAAGTTACATCTAATTCACCAGGAATGGTTACAGAGAAGAATACTCTGTTATCGCCGAGCATATCAATAGTTTGGTGAACAAGAGAAAGAACATCTTCTGCAGAGAAAGATGCACCTTTTTTGTACAAAGCATCAAAGTTGCCGAGTTCAATTGCATCAGCGCCGAGTTCCACAGCCTGAACAAGTTCTTCCGGTTTAACAGAAGAAACAAATAAAGGCAATTCTGTCATAGAACGAACTTCTCTGATAATATCAGCATCTGCACAGATATCAATAGCGCTTGCGCCTGATTCGTTTGCTGAAATAACAACTTTTTTAATATTTTCAATATCAAAATTGTCGATACCTGCTATAACTTTAACAGCTCTTTTTTCTCTTAAGTGTTGTCTAAATAATTCAATTCTGCTCATTTTTGTAATTCTCCTTTTTAAATAAACTTTAATATAAGTCTTGCCTGAATTATACATTAAAATTTTAATAATTACAATAACTACACAAAAAAAGTTAGCCCGTGCAAGTGAATATTTTGACAAAAGACGGATAATTAAAAAAAACAGGGGGAGAATATGTTAAAAAGACTACTATTTATTCTGACTGCTTTAATAATTGGAATTTCGCAAACACAGGCGGCAAACTATGAACCGGACGAGATGATAAATATTTCAGTATATGAAAAAATTAACCCCGCAATTGTGGCAATAGAAGCAAATCTGCCCGACGGATTTTCAGCAGGTACAGGCTGCATTGTAAGGGAAGACGGGTTAATACTGACAGGCTCACATGTGGTTGAAGACAGTAATGATATTGATATAACAACCTACAACGGACATACCTACAAGGGGAAAATAGTTTCAATTATGGGAAAAAATAATGATCTGGCGCTTTTAAAAATAGAAGCAAAAGGAAAACTTAAAACAATAGAATTCGGGGATTCAGAAAAAGTAAAAGTAGGTCAGAAAGTTCTCGCCATAGGTAACCCGTTTGGATTTTCAGGTACACTGACACAGGGCATAGTATCAAGAATAGATTATGCAAAAAATAAAATACAAACAGACGCCGCTATAAATCCAGGGTGCTCAGGAGGTCCTATAGTAAATTCCTCCGGTGAAGTAATAGGGATAAGCCAATCTATATTTAATCCTGACAACAACATCTCCAACATTGGCATAGGATTTGCAATCCCGATAAACGATGCAAAAAAATTCATTGCGGCTGTAGATAAAAAATAAACTATTGTAAAAATAAAACCAAAAGTAAACTTTCATGATAATATAAATGTCATAGTTCACTTTAAGGAGATTCTATGACAGAGTACTATTACATGAACGGCGGATATGTAGAAGCCTCAAAAGCTTCCATTCATGTGCATACCCACGCATTTTTGTATGGTACGGCTGTTTTTGAAGGAATTCGGGCATATTATAACGAAGATGAAAAACAACTCTATGCTTTTCGTGTTCCAGAACACTTTGAAAGACTGATAAACAGCAGCAAAATTATGATGATGAAAAATCTTCATTCTGTTGATGAATATTGTGAAATTACTAAAAAACTGCTGCAAAAAAATAACTACAGAGAGAATTGCTACATCCGCCCTATTATCTATAAATCAGGCAGAAATGTAGGTCCCGGATTATATGATAATGAAGACTCATTTTTGATTATAACAAACAAAATGGGTGACTACATTGATTTAACCAAAGGTTTGCGTGTATGCGTTTCCAGCTGGCGAAGAAACAGTGACAATGCAATTCCGCCCAGAGCAAAAATAACAGGCTCTTATGCAAACGCAGCACTGATTAAAACAGAAGCCCATAATGCAGGCTATGATGATGCAATAGTTCTTGATGAAACAGGAAAAGTAACAGAGGGCTCAGCAATGAATCTGTTTCTTGTTCAGAAAGGTAAACTGGTAACTTCCGCGCAAACTGATAACATTCTGATAGGAATCACCAGAAATACAATAATAGAACTGGCTAAAAATGTTCTTGGAATAGATGTTGAAGAACGTACAATAGACAGAAGCGAACTTTACCTTTCTGATGAAGCATTTTATTGCGGAACAGGGGCACAGGTAAGCCCGATTACTGAAATTGACTGCAGAAAACTGGGCAGCGGAGAAACAGGCCCTGTCGCAAAAGAACTGCAAAGACTTTATTTTGATGTAGTCAGAGGCAAAATTTCAAAATACAAAAAATGGTGTATGCCAATCTATTAACAACGGGAAATATTAATGATTAATTTCTTAGGCTTATGCGTACAAAATTTCATCAAATGTTTAAAATACCTGTTTTCCGGACAGGTTAGATTCACATCAATAATTGCTCAGGCTGCATCCATCAGTTATGACTCTCTGTCAATTTCGTTGATAATAGCTTTTATTGCCGCCGCAACCATTGCAATACAGGTTTCAAAACAATTCCTGATGTCAGGTGCCGATACATATATAGGCGGAACAATTGCAATTGTAATGATAAGAGAAATAGCTCCGGGATTTGCAGCTCTTGCAATAGGAGCAAGAGCCGGTACAGCAATATGCGCCGAAATTGCAAACATGCAGGTAACGTCGCAGGTCGATGCAATGAAAATACTAAAAGTTGACCCTGTTGGTTACTATTTTACACCAAGAATTATTGCAGCATCTGTCACGGTACCAATGGTGGTCTTACTCGCAGAATTTGTAGGAATAGCAGGCGGAATGTTCGTATCGTCCGCAACTATAGATTTACATCCGGCAAGATATATGCACTCTGTATGGGCGTGGATGGCTACAAAAGATATCTATATCAGTTTATTAAAAGCTGCAGTTTTTGGAGGATTAATTGCCCTTGTCTGTGCAACTCAGGGGTATGAAACAAAAGGCGGGGCTAAAGAAGTCGGATTATCGACAACAAAATCTGCAATTCTCTCAACTATATATATTATGATTGCTGATTTTTTGATTAATCTGGTGTTTTATATTTAGAATTGTTAAAAAGTAAAATAAAAATTTACGTTATGAAACATTTTGATTTTTTCTAAATGTTTTATGCTAAATTAATATAAGTAAATGAGATTATTTTAGTAAGGAGATTATGAATGTCTGAATACTTGAGCAAGGAAGAGATTAAACAATGGAGAAGCTCATTGGAAAAGATTAC
>CALUTF010000035.1 GCA_944323595.1 Candidatus Gastranaerophilales bacterium
CATTTTTTACCTTTTACCTGTTTCTTTTTTATTACTTATCCTATCGGCTCTTTCTCTCCCTTTCTTTAATCTTTTTTAGACTTTCTTAACTTTTGTTAACGGTTGATTTTAGATATTTTTCATAATACGCTTAAATTATGGGACGAATTATCGGCATTACAGACATACACGGCGAATATGAAAAGCTTTGCAGAGTTTTAGAAAAAATTACACCGCAAAAAGACGATACCATTGTCTTTATGGGAGATTATATTGACAGGGGCAAAAAATCAAAAGAGGTTGTCGATAAAATTATTGATATGAAAAATATTTGTAATTGTGTGTATCTTACAGGCTCACATGAATATGCGATGCTGCATGCAAAAACTGATGAATATTATAATTATCTTTTTTGGAATTACGGCGGAGATGCAACGGCTGAAAGTTACGGCGGATTTGATAACATTATGAAAATCCACGGAGACTTTTTTAACAACCTAAAATTCTATCATATTATCGGGAATTATTTATTCATCCATGCCGGTGTAAGGATAGGAATTCCGCTTGAAGACCAATCCGAAGAAGATATGGTTTATATTAGAAGTGCTTTTTACAATAACAAACATCATTTGCCTTATAAAATAATCTTTGGTCACACTGAATTTGATACCCCGCAGATTCAGGATGACAAAATCTGCATAGACACAGGCTGCGGGAAATACAAAAACGCACCGCTCACAGCTATTGTTATTGACGAAAACGGCAAAGAAACTTTTATTAATTCAGATTAGTTTGTAAAAATTTTGTAATAAGTTTAAAGATTTGCCTGATTTGTACCGATACTCAAAACGTAAAAGGTATAAATTTATGGGTAATGACTACAATATTACTATAAATCCTGATAAAAGCTACACTGTTAAACTGAAAGGTGCAGGTGAAGAATACACTATCTCACAAAAAGAATTAAAAAAAGCAAGAAAAAGCCGTAAGTATTCAAAAGGCGATGCTGACGTGCAGCTTTTGGAACTGGCATTTGAAAAATATTACCAAAATCAACGAGCGGATTTTCTTACTGAAAATAAAGATTTGTTTACTGATAAAGAAATAAATGAAATACAAAAACAACGGTCTATTGACGGAGGTAATTATTATTCCATGTCAACCAGAGAAACTGAATTTTCAAAGGATATAACTTTTCTTCTCGGTGGAAATGAGTATGCTTCTTATACGTTTAACGAAGAAGAGCCGGATAATATATCCTACATACTGAAACAAAAAGCGGCATTTCCTGATGATATAGCACTTACATTTGGAACAAATATTGATATAAATACAGGTAAAGCATATAATCAAGGCGGACACCAATTATCCGTAAGAAATGTTTATCTTGACAATAATGGCAACATCTCGCAGGTTGATATAATAAATCCTCACGATAATTCAAAGGTAATTACTAAAACTTTTGATGAATTTATGAGTTTAAATCAGTGGGTCCAAGTCTCAGCATCAAAAGAAAAAATGACTGAGCTGACTCGATATAAAATTACTACAGAAGCAAAACATTTTAAGGAGGACAGCTTGTCCTATAAGCTTTATATCTCCAGGGAATTGAACAATAATGAAAACATAGATTACAAAAAACTTTTTATCAAAGCAAATGGTGGTATACAAAGTATAATAAATACATATCGTAACCTGCTGATTAAAGAAGATGCCCCACAATTAACAAACTCTATAATGAATTTTTTAGTAGAGTTGTTTCCACAGGGTGATAAAACTCTCAAAAGCGATTTGCCTCAATTTACGAATGAGTACAATATATCTGCATACAGAAAAGAAAAAGCATTGGAAGAAGAGCAATTTTCACCGACGCCTGCAGATGAATTTGGAGAAGAACCGCCGAAAGATTCAGACTTAAATGTAATTTTTCCAAAAGCTTTCGGATGTGACGTTAACGAACTTTTAAATAATCCCGAAAAATTAGCTGAGCTTTGCCGGCAGTACGGGTATATGTAATTAAGCCTAAAATCTACGGCATCCAGTCTAATACACCCTCAAGACTGTTTTCTCCACGCCAACGGCCAAAATCCTCAAAAGTTCTGACTCCGCCCTCAATAACTGCTCTGTAATATTCTACACCGGCAATTTTTTCATCGTCAGGAGTCTCATACTTTAAACGTAAAATAGCCAACCGCTCCTCTTCTGTCATTACTTCACAAAGCCGCTTTGCAAAATTTTCAAAATACCCGTCATACCTTGAACCTTTTGGCATGTGAATTATATCAATCTGCCAGTCATTATCGTTATCGTCAAGATAAGTAAGATGCCACTCAAGACAATTTTCTACGGTATTTAAAAGGTTCTTAAACCGGAATTTTTTTACCCGCGGATTTTTGCAGATTTTAAGAATAACGCTGAAACTTTCAGCTATCGTAACCTTTTCTGTATAAACATGAAAATCAATATCCAAATGTTTGCATAGTAATCCAGTCTTTAAAGACCCGACAAGATTTATTTCTGCACCAATATCCTGCCATAAAGAAATTATACTTAAATCCTCGAGAATTCTATGCGCCTTTTGTTGATTTGATTCTGAAATACGTCTATACTCTTGCATATTCTAATTATAAGTAAAAAAACAGGTATAGCCAATAAGTTTAATCTTTATCAGTAATCTCTAATTTACAGGAAAGGACTTCCAGTATCTCAAGGAATTCTACAACAGAAAAAGAGCCCCGTGTTAATTTGTTTGATAAATTTTGTAAATTATATTTCCAGTTATATTCGTCGTGTAATTTCAGCATCAAATCTTTTAGTTTCAATCCTTTCATTGAGGTATGAAACTTTATCAAATTTTTTATATATAAAGCTTTTCCGGTTCGTGTTGTTTGACCTGACATTAAATTATCCTTGTTATTTTAATTTTATTGTTTTTTTTTAATAAAGCCTATAGAAATGTAACAATTCAAAATTGCAGGTTTGCATTTTTCACTCATAAATGTAATAATACAGAAATAAGTGTAATCTTATTACATAATTAGATACCATTGACAGGGCATCATTAATAATAAAACTTAATAAATATTATTTATTGCAATAGAGAGGGAAATATGTTTAAACATCATAAAATATCAAGCTCACAACTGTATATGTTCAGCAAAACTTATACTCAGTTCAAAAATGCGTTTACACTGGCAGAAGTATTAATTACTCTGGGAATAATAGGTGTGGTTGCCGCTATGACGTTGCCGACACTTATGAATAATATTCAAAATAAACACTTAGAGGCTGCACTAAAAAAATCATATTCCGTTCTTTCTCAAGTAACAATGCGTGTAATAAATGAAGATTTCGGCGGTATAGTTAATGCAAAAAGTTCTCACGAGCTGCGTAATTATTTTGTGAAGTACTATAAGGGTGCTCAATTATGCGGCGGCAATGTTACTAATTTGGGTTGTCCTCCTAAGGTGTCAACATGTACATTTATGAATCAGACGTATAAAACTTATAACGGGGCAGCAAATGCAGCATGCGTAGGAAATGATGCACTAACAAATACAATAGATGGTACAACTGTATATTTCGACCAGCCCAACTGGAATGCAGAGACGCCTGAAGATGTTGCAAATAAACTTATAATTGTAATAGATGTTAACGGTTGGCAAAATCGGCCCAATAAGTTAGGGCATGATATGTTTGCATTTGAGCTTACTGCAAAAAGAAAATTAGCTCCTATGGGTACAGAAGACACAGTGTACACAGAAGATGTTGCCTGTTCATTAACATCTTCCGCTCCAACTAACGGGTATGGTTGTACATCAAAAGCTCTTTATGATAAAGATTATTTTAAAAATCTGCCCAAGTAGAAATCAGTGCTATGCAAGGGTGGACAAGCAAAAGCGTGTACACTTAGTACATCTAAAACAGCAAAATAAAAGAGGTCTAAACAGACCTCTTTTATTTTGCGCTTGGCGCGATTCGAACGCGCGACCTATCCCTTAAAAGGGGAGTGCTCTACCTGCTGAGCTACAAGCGCTTATATACTTTTCACTACGGAAATCTGAATATCACGCAGTGTAAATCTAACCGCTATTCATTTCGTCCGTATTTATAATTTAACAAGAAAAAAATTTAATGTCAACCGTTTCTTCTAATAAATTTAAAGGGACGATTTTATCGTCCCTTTAAGATTAATCCTTGTCCATGTGGATAAATTTTTTAGCACATTCAAACATTGAGTTTACAAGCGCTGCATTTGCATAAATATTCATACCGTTTGTTTCTAATACCTGCTTCATCCGCTTTTCCCACATTGTATAAATTTCATCGCGGCTCAAGTCAAGTACTTTTGCTATCATGCTAAGCTCCTTAAAGTCTATAGGAATTGGCATTGCGCCACGCAGCATATCAACTATATCTATACGTTTTTTACGCGGGAATGCTTTCAGAAAACTTACCGTATTCATTTTCTTTTCGCGCATTACGTCTTTAAAAAATTCAACCGAATCATCTATCAATAATGGTTCTTGAGGGATTTTATATTCTTCGAATTCCTCAGGCAAAATCTCCATTACGGTTGCTATACGCTCTAATGTTGTGCCGCGGCTGGAAAACGGAATGGTATTATCTATAAGATTATACACGTATGAAAGGGTTACGCCAATCATTTCTGCAAAATCTTTTTTATGCAATGCATTTTTCTCTAAAAACTTTGCAACCTTTTCTGAACTTGTTTCCTGTATTATTGGTTTATCTTTTAAACTCATTTTTTCGTCCTCACCTTTGTCCAAGCTTACATACAAAATAAATTTATTTTATCAATTTGTTAAGCGTACATTCGGTAAATCTAAACGGTAATATTTATTTACGTTAAAATAATAAATATAAAGGATAAACTTATGAAATTAATTACTGGACTAGGAAATATAGGGGATAAATATTGTTTTACCAGACACAATGCAGGTTTTATGCTTGTTGATAAAATTGCGCTGGACAACAACCTCTCTTTCAAAACAGAATCAAAACTTAAATGTATGCTTACAAAAATGCGATATAAAGACGATGATATTCTTCTGGCTAAACCTACAACTTTTATGAATCTTTCCGGAGAAGCCGTCAGCGCTATTATTAATTATTATAAAATCAACATCAAGGATATAATTATTGTTTACGATGATATAGCCTTGGATTTAGGCAGAATCCGGCTCAGAGCAAACGGCTCGGACGGTGGGCACAACGGAATAAAATCCATTATTAAACACCTTGGCACAAAAGACTTTAACAGGCTCAAAATAGGAATTGGACCGCAGCCGCCGGTTCCCTCCGAGAATTATGTGCTGCAAAACTTTCCCAAAGAACATCTTGAGCTTTTGAAAGATACATTAAAAAGGTCTGAAGATGCCATTTTTTTCCTGCTTGAAAACGGCATGGAAAAAGCACAAAATAAATTTAATTAATATAATCACTTTGATTATTTCTATTTTCCGCAAAATTATAATATAATAAAACAAAAAGGAGTCTTATAAATGAGTTTACAACTTGCAGAACAATATGAAGAAAACGAACAGTACGATAAAGCTTACGAAGAATATAAAAGATTACATGCAAAAAATCCGGATGACCTCTCTTTATTAGAACGCCTCGGACATACAGCAATGGTTCTTGATAAAAAGGATGAGGCTGCTGAATATTATTCAAAAATTATTGAAAAAGACATGACTAACACACTGGCTTATGAACAGCTCATGGATATTTATGTCACCACAGACAAATATAAATATTATGTTTCAAGAGGAAATCTTCATAGTGTTGAGCATCAATTAGAACATGCTATTAATGACTATAAAAAAGCGCTATCTCATGCAGAAGATGAAAAACAAATGATGACTACAAGATTTGTACTTGCAAATCTCTATGAACAAACCGGAAGAAACATGAAAGCTGTTGATGAATATCTTAAAATAGTGGATCACGGTGATGTTCCTGTCGAAGTTTATCTTAAACTAGCAAACCTTTACGTTAAAGAAGACGCCATCTCAAGTGCGATTGATATGCTGGTTAATGCAAAAAAACATTACGATATACCGGCTGTAAAAGAAACTCTGGCACAACTTTATCTTAAAAATAATCAGCCGGAAAAAGCTCTTGAAGTAACAGATGATGACTTAATGAAAATTAAATGTCTTCTGGAAACCGGAGAAAAAGATAAAGCTTATGAAAGCATTCAAAAAGTAGAAAATCAATATAAAAATAATGCTCAATTCTACTCCGTAAAAGCACAATATTATTTTATAACCGAAGACTATGATAAAGCACTTGAATGTGTTAACCAGTACGACAATCTTGAGAAAAATTCCCCGCTTACATACCAGATGAGAGCACTCATATACGAAAACAAAAATGATGATTTTAATGCGCATCTTAACTGGGGTAAATATAATCTGGTCAGAAAAAATAAAGATATCGCAATTAATGAATATTTAAACGCACATCAACTTAACGAAAAAGATGCAGATTTAGTATCGACAATTGCTATGCTGCTTGAAGAAACCGGCGACAAACTTCACGCTGTAGAATTTTATGAAAAATTATCAAAACTTGAACCTAATAACCGTAAAGCACTTGAAAAGCTTGCTGATTTCAGAGAAAGCCTCGGAGATTACAGAATGCAGGCTGAATACCTTGAACAACTTTACGCCCTTGATAAACGCAACGCCGGTGTTATTAAAAAACTGGCTATTGCCTACGAAAAAATTAAAAACAAACCTGCTACAATTGAATTTTACACAAAATACCTTGAACTATCTAAAGGTGCAAGTGACTACGAACAGGTAAAAGCAAAACTGGCAAAACTTGAAAATACAGCTATGGAAGAGGATGAGGGGCTTATTGACAAAATCCTCAGAATGTTTAATAAACAATAAAATTTTGCTTTAGTAAAAATTTGCCACTCTTAAAGGAAAATAAAAAGAAAGATAGCAAAAAGCCCTGATTAAAAATCAGGGCTTTTAATTATTTTATTGTTGAGGAACTTCCTGCGGTGTATCTTCCGGAGCTTCCTCTTTTTTAGTTTTTTTCTTTGTGGCTTTCTCAAACGTAATCTTATCATCAACAAGAGTAAGTCTGATTGTATCACCGGGTGCATATTTACCTGAGAGAATTTCTTCCGCCAGATTATCCTCAATCTTGCGTTGAATTAATCGTCTCAACGGTCTTGCACCGTAAGCTTCAGAATATCCGTCTTTTGCAAGATGATCTTTTACTTCATCAGTAACTTCTACAGACAAATCTTTTTCTGCAAGACGTTTGAAGAGGTCTTTCAACATCAAATCAACAATTTCTCTAATTTCTTCTTTGCTGAGATGAGAGAATACTATTGTTTCATCAATACGGTTAAGAAATTCCGGTCTGAAAGCTTTTTTCATTTCTTCAGTAACAGTTTCTTTAAGTTTTTCGTATTTATCTTTAGATTCATCATCAGCAGTAGAGAAGCCTAATTTTGATGTTGTGGTAATCATGCTTGCACCTACGTTTGAAGTCATGATAATAATTGTGTTTTTGAAATTGATATGTCTGCCCTTAGCATCAGTCAATCTTCCATCATCAAGAATTTGGAGCATGATATTGAATACATCAGGGTGAGCCTTTTCAATTTCATCAAACAGAACAACCGAATAAGGTTTCTTTCTGATTAGTTCAGTGAGGTGGCCTCCGTCATCATAACCGACATACCCCGGAGGAGACCCGATAAGTTTTGCTGTTGAATGTTTTTCCATAAATTCAGACATATCAACTCTTATCATATTATCTTCAGAACCAAAAACGGCTTCTGCCAAGGCTTTTGCAAGTTCAGTTTTACCAACACCGGTAGGACCTGCAAATATAAAACTTCCGATTGGTCTGTTCGGACTTTTTAAACCAACACGGGCACGTCTGATAGCTTTAGATATAGCAACAACTGCATCGTGCTGTCCGACAACTCTTTTATGAAGAGTTTCTTCTAATTTAAGAAGTCTTTCACTTTCGCCCTCTGTCAATTTAGTAACAGGAACACCTGTCATTGTAGCTATGACCTCTGCAATATTTTCTGCCGTAACGGTCGGGCGGTTAGCTTCATGTTCTTCTTTCCATCTTGCGGACATTTCACGAATTCTATCTTTTAAATCAGCTTCTTCATCACGCAATTGTGATGCTCTTTCAAATTCCTGATTTCTGATAGCATCTTCCTTATCTTTAATCAAAGCGCGGAGTTCTTTTTCAAGCTCTTTGCCCTCAGGAGAAAGTGTGGAAACTTTCAATCTTACTTTGGAACTTGCTTCATCAAGAACATCAATAGCTTTATCAGGCAAGAATCTGTCCGTAATATATTTGCTTGACAATTTGACAGCAGCTACAATCGCTTCGTCAGAAATATTCAGACAGTGGTGTTCTTCGTATTTAGGACGAAGTCCTTTAATAATTTCAATAGATTCATCAATTGACGGTTCTTCAATAATTACAGATTGGAAACGTCTTTCCAGAGCTGAATCCTTTTCAACATATTTTCTGTACTCATCAAGAGTTGTAGCACCGATAACCTGAATTTCCCCTCTTGAAAGAGCAGGTTTCAAAATATTAGCGGCGTCAATTGCACCCTCTGCAGCACCTGCACCGATGAGGGTATGCATTTCATCTATAACAAGGATAATATTACCTGCTTGTCTGATTTCGTCCATAATTTTTTTCAAGCGTTCTTCAAATTCACCGCGGTATTTAGTACCTGCAACAAGAAGCCCCATATCAAGCTGAATAACCTTTTTACCATCCAGAATATCAGGAACTTCAGCATTAACAATTCTAATAGCAAGCCCCTCGGCAACTGCTGTTTTACCAACACCAGGTTCACCGATAAGAACAGGGTTATTTTTAGTACGTCTTGCAAGAATTTGAATAACGCGTTCAATTTCTTTTTCTCTGCCGACAACAGGGTCAAGTCTGAGTTCCTGTGCCGCAAGAGTCAAATCTCTGCCGAATTCATCAAGACTAGGTGTTTTAGTTTTTCCGCCTGAAGACGATGATGACGAAGAGGAAGAAGATGAGGATGAACCTGATGAAACAGATGGTTTAGACTCACCAAGCATTTTCACGACATTACTTCTTATTTTATTCAAATCAACGCCGAGGTTTTCAAGCACTCTGGCGGCAACACCTTCGCCCTCGCGAATAAGACCGAGCAGCAGGTGTTCTGTACCAATATAATTATGACCTAACTGTCTGGCTTCATCCCAGGATAATTCTAAAACTCTTTTAGCTCTCGGGGTAAAAGGGATTTCAACAGCAACAAACCCTGAACCTCTGCCGATAATTTTTTCAACTTCGGCGCGGGCATCTTTAAGGGTAACGCCCATAGATTTAAGGGTTTTAGCTGCAACGCCGGTACCTTCACCGATAAGTCCGAGCAGAACCTGTTCGGTACCGACAAAATTATGTCCCAAACGTCTGGCTTCTTCTTGAGCCAGCATAATGACCTTAATAGCCTTTTCCGTAAAACGTTCAAACATTATTTATATATGCTCCTATACTCTACTTATTTTGATATATATTGTACATAAAAAACAAAAAACTTTCAAGGGGGCAGGCACATTTTACAATAAATTACCAAAATACAATAAATATAGTATATTAAAAAAGAGGAAAATTTTTCAAGAAAGGAGATTGGATGAAAATACAGACTATACTTAAAAACTTTGAAAGGGGGGGGGGTAAAACATAAGCTGCGTCACCATTGTAATGGATTTACATTAGCAGAAGTATTGATTACACTTGGAATTATCGGAGTTGTCGCTGCAATGACTATACCCAGCCTTATTGCAGACTACAGGAGAGAAGTTTTAAAAACTGAATTTAAAAAAACATATAATGAACTTCAGCAGATTAACCTCGACTTTATTAAAGACACAGGTTATAACATATGTGAATATGATTGGGATCTGGTATATTCAGGTGTTAGCCAAATGGACGCCTCAAAACAGACAACCGAAAGAATAATCAGTTATTACAAAGGAAAAGGCGATAACCTTTATAATAAATACAACAATGATGTTAAGAATTTAACCGGCGGAAAAGCTGATATTTATCAATTTGATGATGGGACTATGTGGAACTTTTTAAGAAAAACTTTTTATAGTGAGTATGGCACCCCTCAGCATAACAAATGCATGGTTATAACAGTCGATATAAACGGTTACTATCAAAGACCTAATCAACTAGGCATTGATATGTTTTCATTTCGTCCTACAAAAGATGGCAGAGTAATTCCGCTCGGCAACCCGAATTCAGCAAATAGTGCAGCAAACGGCAGCCAGGGTTATACAGATTGCTCTATGGAATTAGATACAGCACAGAACGGTATGGGATGTGCATACTGGGCTGCGATGAATATAAATCCTGATGATTCTACAAAAGATTACTGGAATGATTTCATCAAATATTAAATTTAAATGGACTTATATAGCAAATTTCACCAATACTGTTAAAAGACTGTCATTCTATGGGATTCAGCCCGAAGAATCTTTTTATCTTGATACTACGCTTACGTTCAATATGCCACTGTTAAAAAAACTTTTAGTGGATTTTGCTATATAGTCATGAGAAAAAACTGTTGACAATAAATTTTGTTTTGGTAATAATAAGGATTGTGAAAGAGATACATGAGCTCCCATCGTCTAGAGGCCTAGGACAACACCCTTTCACGGTGTAGACGGGGATTCGAATTCCCCTGGGAGTACCATTTAAGACAGAGGCTTTGAGCCTCTTTTTTTATTCTTTTTTTATAATGCCCACAAAAATATTTTGTTTTTTCATTTGCACTTGCTTCCAGATTATTTTTAAGTAAGCTGGCATATTGATATGTTACTCAAAGGGATTATTCTCCAACACCGTACTCTTTTTTAACGGTGTTGCCTTGTTTGGACATATATTAAACATAAACTAAAAAGTCAGGGCTTAATTGCCAAAAGACGTCGGAACATAGTCTCCGCGGGAATTATATCCATAATCAATTCTTTGATTTCCGACAGATGTAGGCACGTAATCACCTCTGGAATTATATCCGTAGTCAATCCTTTCTCCGCCAACTGATGTCGGTACGTAATCACCTTTAGCATTATAACCGTATTGTACCCTGTCATTACCTATAGATGTAGGCACATAGTTTCCTTGCGCATTATATCCGTATTGTACCTGTCTTCCGCCTACTGATACCGGTACGTAATTCCCCTGAGCGTTAAAACCGTATTGAACTCGATTTCCGTTCACAGATGTCGGCACATATTGTCCCTGTGCATTATAACCGTATTGAATATTACCGGCAAATGCCAAGTTCATACTAAATATTATTATACTTAGCAGTGATAAACTATATTTCATAAAATCTCCCTATATACCAAGTATTATTTTACAGATTCCAACTTTAAAAGCATGTTGTAATGGCTATCAATAATTTCTGACGGGAAAGGATTAAATGGTATAGACGCTTCTACTGCTTTCATTGCAGCAGCATCAAAATCTGCATTTCCTGAAGATTCAACTATTTTATGGGATGATACACTTCCATCTTTATTAATATTTAATGATAAGGTTGCTGAAAGTGATTCTTTAGTCTTGGGAGGTACAAAATTACTTACAACTTTTGATTCAACAGACTTTGTGTATCCGCTCCAGTATGAAACAATATCAGCTTTTACACCGATTGCAGATAAAAATAAGAAGCTTATTATTCCTAAAATTAAACCTGTCTTTTTCATAAATTACCTCGCTTTATTTCCTTATAATAGGATTATTTTTGTTCTCATATATTTTATAATAATCAAGACTGTCATATTTTTCAATATTCAATTTTTCATTTATTAAACGGCTGTTATAGTCAATTTTATCAAACCCGTCATAAAACACAAAACCTTTTGCAGCGTAAAATTCAGGTGGTAATGTACATTTGGCTTTCAAGAACACATATTCGTTATCTTTGTAAACTCCGTCATAAGCGCAGTAGTCAATATTAGTCCTTTTTATCCAGAATGTATCCTGTTCATCTTCAATGATAATAATAATATTATACTGACTTAAATCAATATCTTCTATATCGGAAATTAATCCGAAATCAATATGATACCCGTCTAAATTCATCATGACAAGCGGTAGTATCTCTTCACCTAATGATGAAAAATATAAGATTTTGTTTGATTTGTCAAAGCCGGACAAATAATCTCGCAATGCAGATGCCATATCCGTTACAGGATATTTACGCCAATTGAGTATTTGAGGCAGCAAAATAGACTCAGTGAGAACCTTTCTTACCAAAGTAATACTAACGCCATGTTTCATATAATTTACAATTCTAAAAAACGGTCTTGCCCATATATGAGTTGAAATAAGGAGAAGACTAAACATTGCAAAAAATACAACAATGAATTTATAAGGATTGTTCTTTCTTGAATAAGTATAAACCAGAACAGGTGCAGAAATCATACAGAATGTAGTTAAAAATCTTATATTAAATGACATATAAATCAGCACATAAGATATTACAACAAGATTTATGAGAAATAACAACCCGAAACCTAAAATTGCAAAGGTTTTCTTATTTTTAGAAAAAACAGGTTTGATAAACGAGATTAACCAAGCCGGAATGAATGTAAGCATCCCGACAACACCCATGCCGGCAAGAGGCTCTAGTAATGATTTGTTTACTACTACAGTTTTGGAAGTAAACACGCCGTCAGCCACAAAAGAAAGATTCATTGAAGAAATAATTCCGTCTCTCAGGTGTAAAATATGTTCTCCAACATAATCAGCCCACTTAAAACCTGTAAAATCTATAAAAAGAAACAGGTATTTCACAATATGCGCCGGAATAGCTTTCAAACCGAAAATATTTTTATGCATAAGCGTAAAATTATACGGACCTGAAATATCACCAAAATTAATGTAGTTAAGAATATAATTGTAAGATGAAAGTAAAATAAAATTAATTATACCGAAACCTAAAAAATATAATACGGGTTTATAAAACACCCGTTTTTGGTAATAATATGCAAGTGCGCAAAAGCCCAGCCCGACACCGGGAATAACAAAAAACGCCGTTGTTTTAGTTCCTATAGCCAGAGCAAAAGCCATCGCAGAGATGAAAAGCGGCGTCATAAATTTGTCTTTTACCCCCCGCCAGAAAAGATAAACAGCAGAAATCACAAGTCCTGCAATTATAATATCAGTTTCCGTACCGGATGAAAGAATTGTTACGGAAGAAAAAGAAGTTAGAATAAAAATAACCCACAATTTCTTCCTAATATCAAATTTTAATAAGTCCAGAATGTTGTAAATCCCGCATATTGACAGTAAATAACCAACAAAAGAAAACGCACCGAGAAATACAAGCTTCCTGGTAAATAAAATAACCCACGAATAAAGAATTTCGGAATTTACAGGAAAAACAATATTTCTTATATCACCGATATTAAAATGATTTAAATTTTTATTTATAATCCAGAAAACACTTCTGGAGACATGATAAGCAGAAGCATCATCATTAACAACAGGAGAAATTATTATTAAAAAAACTGAAACAGCAAAAAATATACAAAAACCTAAAAATAGAGTAAAAAGATATTTATCTTTGCAAACCCCGTACCAGAGGCGTCTAAAAAATCGTTGAGGATTGATATACCATAAAGATTTTTGTTTATACTTCCATATTCCAAAAGCAGCTGCAAGAACAATAAGATTTAAGATTAATACGCCTCCGGTAGAAATTGCATTAAATAATGATAAAACCTCAAAATCCAAAACGATTTGCGCAAAAGCAATAACCGGCAAATAGAATATTCCGCAAACATCATTCTTCTTTGCTAACACAGATGTAATCAAATACGAAGATAAAAATATCATCAAAAATGAAACTATAAACAAAATCATTAATACTCCCCCGTTAATAAGTAAATACTAACATAAAAAATCCGCGCTTTACAAAAAAAATCTCCAATGTATAATAAAAATATGATTAGAAATGTTCAAAACCGACGATTAGTAAGATTTAATTTAAAAGGCCTTGTTTAAACAAATCGGGACTACTTACTATTGTGCGGAAAAACATTAAACAAGACCTTTTTAAAGAGGGTCTTATTTTTTTGTTAAAAAACGTAAATATCACACGAAAAAATAGCAATTATTATTTTTAGGGAACTTAAAGAAAAAGAAAGGTTAGAAAATGATTAAAAATATCCGACGAAACTCAATCATAAAGGCGAATGCCCCTATCGTCAAATTAATGAACTTAATTTGGGGCTTGTAATAGATTGATTGAGGCGGAGAATAGTCTTCGCAGAAAGTAAAGGAAAACATGATACCCGCAATTACTGCAAGCAAAATATATTCAACATTAGGAAATAATAATTCACTGGTACCCCTTGCAATCAAAGATATTGCAAACAGCCTCGGTATAACTGCCGGTTCTTATATTACAGGGGATGCAACAGAGGGCAAAGACAGATTTATAGATGAAATCGGAACACAATTTATCTGGTTATTCGGTATTCCGATTTATAAAAAAGTATTAGACTGGACAATTTTCAAACCTTTCAAATATGATCCGAAAGTGGATCCGAGAATTATGCACGACAAAGAAGTGCTTAAACAGGCGTTTAGATTTGCAGACGAGAGCGTCAGAGGCAATATTAAAAAAGCAGCACAAAACCAAAAAATCTTTAAAGGTCTTACTTTTGGTAAATTTGCTGCGTCTACGGCTCTGACAATCTTCTCTTACGGTGCATTGACAAAATTCAGATATAAATACACCGAAAAGAAAATAAGAGAAGAAGAAAAAGCAAAAATGGAAGCAGCGGCAAAAGCTAATGCCAAGAATGCACAATCCGGAGTAAATCTAACTTCAACCCACATGCCGCCGAAATTTTCACAGGCATTTTCAGCTGTACACAAAGACAAGTCCCAATCTCAAACAACTAAAGACAACAATCAGCCGGCATTTACCGGAAAAACTCCTCTACAGGTTCTTGACCACTTCATGTTTTCACCAACAAATAACCTGATGATTGTAGACGGAGCAATTACCGGCGAAAGACTTGTCATGTCAGAGACTAAACAGGATTTCTTCGGCTATTTGATTAAAGAGGGTTCTTTCTGGGGCTTTATGTACTTTGCAGGCAAGAGAATTCAAGAACACCTGGAAAAAACAGCCGAAACAAAACACAACAGAAATATCGGACTGGATGCAAGAGTTATTGAAAGCAAAGAGCTCAATGAAGCAATGAAAACAACAAAACTTGCAGAATCACTGGATGAATTTGGTAAAGTTTACGGCAAGAGCGACGCAGAAATTTACAAATTCTTAAATACAAATCAGGATAACCTGATTGTAAAATTCGCAAAACAATCAGACATTATTGAAACATTCCCTGAGAAAAAATTCCTTGGCTTTGTGATTAAAAAGTCTGATAGAATTGACAACAGAAGATACATCAACATTGAAGACATCAAAGGTATTTACGAAAATCTCGGCAAATTGAAAAAACAACTCGGTGAATACATGGAAGAAAATTCATCAAATACCGTAGATAAATTCTTGAAAGAAGTTAAATCATTAAAAAGAGCATCAGTTCTGAAAAATATCGGAGCGTGCATAGGTGCACTCGGAATAGTAGCCCCTGCGATAATGGTTGGACTGAGATTTATGAGCAATAACAAGGACTTTGAAAGAAAGCAAAGAATTATTGCCGAACTCCAACAACAGCAGCAACAGCAGCAAACGTAACGTTTGCATCAGTACGACTCCTCAATATTGGAAATATCGCCTTTTAAAGATGTTCAAGAATTTTTAAATATCTTTAAAAAGCCGGCTTTTGCTGAAATAAAGTTCCCTCTCCCCGTCAGATTGACATCTGTGAGGGCACTCAGATGTTTGCATCAACACTACTCTTCAATATTGAAGCAGTTTATGTAGGTCAGACTTACAAATCTGACTTTCATTAGCGCTTCGCGCAGCTATTTATGTAGATTGGATTTACTAATCTGACTTACCGACTTTCATTAGCGCTTCGCGCAGCTGTTTATGCAGGTCGGATTTACTAATCCGACTAAAATACTGACTTAACCCCGCAGGCAGCAACAAACGCAGTAGACCAGCAGTTTTGAAGATTAAACCCACCGCAAAAACCATCGATATCAAGAACTTCACCGATAAAATACAACCCGTCAACAAGCTTTGATTCCATTGTTTTTGAATTGACTTCATCAAGCGCAACCCCGCCGCAAGTAACAACTTCACCTGCGTTATCCGTACCGGTAATAGTCACAGCAAAATTTTGAAGCAGTTCAAGAATTTTATCTCTGGTTTTACCGTCAATTTTGTGGCATTTTTCATCAATAGCTATTCCTGCCTTTTTTAAAATAAATTCTCCAAAAGATTTAGGCACAAGTTCTGATACCAGATTTTTTATTGATTTATGCGCATTGTCGTTAAGCAAACTCTGTAAATCAATATCTCCGGCAAAATCAAAACTTAATTTATAAGGGAATTTGTCACGAGCCCTTAATGATGAAATCCTGTATATATAAGGTCCTGAAAGTCCCTTGTGCGTAAATAAAATATTTTCACCGCCGTAATCTACACTCACCCCCGCAAGCTCACTGAAATCTTCCTGAGTAGTAAGCCCGACAAGAGATTTTTTCGGCTCCACAATCGTATGCCCGAAAGACTTTGCTATATCATAAGAAGAATGCCCGCCCGTGGCTATAATCACTTTATCAAATAAATATTCCGCTTTATCAGACCTTAAATAAAACGCACTATTTTTGGCTTTAACATCTAAAACCCGTTCTTTTGCAAAAGTTACACTGTTTAAAGCCCGCAAAATATGTTCCCGCACATCCGCAGAACTGTCAGAATCAGGGAAAATCCGCATGTCATCCTGTATATAAGTTTCAACACCAATACCTGCAAAGAAATCCATAGTTTCTGCAGTTGCAAATCGTGAAAAAACAGAATATAAAAACTTTTCGCCGCGCGGATAATTTTTTGCAAGCTCCCTGAAATCAAATTCAGCATGCGCAAGATTACATCTGCCGCCGCCTGTTGGAAGCAACGTTCTTAAAAATTTTCCATAATCAAATAACGTGACATCACAAAATTTCTGCAGAAAATAAGCGCAAGCACATCCTGCCGGTCCTCCGCCAATAATCGCAATCCTACATCTCGACTCTTGTACCATATAAAAATACCATCTCAGGATTTTCTAAATCATTATGCAGCTCTGATATCGTCTTATGCAAAACAGGATGTTCAAAATCAGGCGATAATTCCAGCATCGGAACCAGAGTGAAAGCTCTCAAATGCACGAATTTATGCGGAACTATCAAATCAGGTTCATTAATAATTTCTTTACCGAAAAATAATATATCAATATCAATAGTTCTATCAGCATATACTCCCGATTCATTATGAACACGCCCGAGCTGCCGCTCAATACGCTGACATTCAGTCAATAATTCACGGGCTGACAATTTTGTCTTTATTTCCACAATAGCGTTTACAAACCATTTTTCCGAACTCATATTCCACGGTTCGGTCTCATAAAAAGCAGACGTTCTTACAATACTTACCGCGTCAATTGCAGAAAGTAAACTGGTTGCCTGTTGAATATAACCGATACGGTCACCCTTATTTGAACCTAAACTTAAGTATGCTATCGTCATAATTTCATTCTATAAATTTTATCCCTTATTGTCAATAAAAAAGAGAGTTTCGGGGGTAATAAATCTACATCATTTATATGAAATTATTACGAAATGTAACGAAAAAAGATAGAAAAATTAAAGAAAAACATTAAAAAAGCCGATAAAGGAAGTACAAG
>CALUTF010000036.1 GCA_944323595.1 Candidatus Gastranaerophilales bacterium
GCGGCAAATCTTGATGATATTGCGGGATTTATAAATTCAAAACACGGTTACAAGATAATTATTGCTACTGATTACCCCGAACGTGTCAAAGAGATTCTGAATGAAAGAGAAATTTTTGATGTAGAATATACGGAACTTCTATCTTCACACGGTGCAATTCTTGAAGATTGCAAGACTGTTATCCTGACAGACAGAGAACTTTTTAACAAAAGAACAAAGGAAATCACCGCAACAAAACGTTCGTATTATAAAGAAAAACCTGAATACATTGAAAATATTAATGACATACAGGAGGGAGAATACGTTGTCCACGCGGTTCACGGGGTCGGAATTTATAAAGGTTTAAGCAAACAGGAAATAGACGGGCAATTAAAAGATTATCTGACAATTGAATACGCAGCCAAAGACCGTCTGCATATTCCTGCGGAACAAATTAACATGCTCTGCCGTTATCGCGGCTCAGGTTCTGTTAAGCCTAAACTCTCCAGAATGGGCGGGAAAGATTGGGAAAATACCAAAACACGTGTCAAAAAAGAAGTTGAACAAATTGCCTATGACCTGCTCAGACTGTACGCAAGACGAAAAATGCAGCACGGCATACAGTTTTTGCCTGATACAACATGGCAGGTTGAGATGGAAGAAGCTTTTGAATATGTTGAGACTCCTGACCAGATGCGCGCTATTGTCGAGGTTAAAGCTGATATGGAAAGCGACAAACCTATGGACAGACTTATTTGCGGTGATGTAGGTTTTGGCAAAACAGAAGTTGCCATGCGTGCTATTTTTAAAGCGGTAACATCGGGCAAACAGGTTGCCGTAATTGTACCGACAACCATTCTTGCGCTTCAGCATTTCCAAACCATGTCCGAACGCTTCAAACCTTTCGGGGTGGAAGTCGAACTTATGTCGCGTTTCAGAAGCCACAAAGAACAAAAGGAAACTATTAAAAATCTTGCAACCGGCAAGTGTGATGTTGTTATCGCAACCCACAGACTGCTTCAGGACGGGATAGTTTTTAAAGATTTAGGGCTTCTTGTAATTGATGAAGAACACCGCTTCGGTGTCCGTCATAAGGAAAAATTGAAACAACTTCGCGAAAATATTGACATTATAACCATGTCAGCAACACCTATTCCGCGTACCCTTTATATGTCGCTGTCAGGGATTAAAGATATGTCAGTTATTAATACACCGCCTAAAAACAGACTTCCTATTAAAACCTACGTTGGCGAGTGGAATGAAAATATGGTTAAAAATGCAATAGTCCATGAACTAGACCGTGAAGGACAGGTTTTCTATCTCTATAATCGAGTGGAAACAATTGAAGAATTTCGTCTGCAGCTTCAAAAACTCGTACCGAACGCCCGTATAGGCATCGGACACGGGCAAATGGATGAAAAAACATTAGAGCAGGTAATCATAGATTTTGCAAACCGTGAGTACGACGTTTTGCTTGCAACTACAATCATTGAAAACGGAATTGATATTCCAAACGCAAACACAATGATAATTCATGATGCGGACAGATTCGGGCTTGCCCAGCTTTATCAGCTCCGGGGGCGTGTCGGCCGCTCACAAAGACAGGCTTATTGCTATTGTTTCTACAAAAAAAGCAAAGAAATTACCAGAGAAGCTGTTCAGCGTTTAAAAGCAATAAAAGAATTTACAACTCTCGGGAGCGGCTATCAAATAGCTCTCCGTGATGTCGAAATCCGTGGTATCGGAAATATTCTCGGCACCAAACAGCACGGGCACATGATTAATGTCGGATTTGATACATATTGCCAGTTGTTAGAGGAAACTGTTCAGGAACTTCAAGGCGAAAAGGTAGAAAAATCAGTTCCGACAATTGTGGATATAAATGTTACAGCATTTATTCCTGATGAATGGGTAGGCTCTGCCGAACAGAAGATGATTGAATATAAGCGGCTTGCTGATGTTAAATCGGACGTTGAACTCGATTGTATTGTAGATGAGTGGAAAGACAGGTTTTCCAAACCGCCTGAAAGTGTAGAAAATTTGATAAAATTAATTAAAATCCGCCTCTCAGCTACAGAAGTTAATATCGCTCTTATAAGGGAAACAAAAGAAAATATAAGGATTTATACTCCGTTCACCCAGCCGGAATGGAATATTATACGTGCGGCTCTCCCCGGAGAAATGCTCAAAAAATTGAAATTTACAATTGCTCCGGCGTCCTGTCAGGAGGGTAAATCTATACTGCTTCTGAATAATGCTTATATGAACTTTAATGAAGTATTTAACATTTTGGTTGATTTGTTTTATTATATGTATAAAGTTAGTCACGAGTTTACTTATTAAGAAAGAAAGAGAGACAATATGAAGGGAAAAAAATTACTGATTACTCTTGCGGCATCGGCTGTCTTATTTGCGGGCTGCGGTCTTAAATCAGGCGAAACAATCATAAAAGTTAACGACACAAATATTACTCAGGCTCAGTTTGATAAAATGTTTGATAAACAGGTCGGAAATTCTATGATTGCCCAGCTTGGTATTAACGTTAAAGACGGCAAGAATACTTTCCTGTATAACTTGATTAAAGAACGTGTTGTTAATGAGTTGATAGTGAAAGCCTTGCTGGATGAAGAAATCGCAAAACGCGGCATCACAGTTTCTAAAGATGACGTTGAAGATGCAATAAAAGAAATTGTTGATAAAGTAGGCTCAAAAGACCAATTAAATAATATTTTAAAGAAAAACGGCGTTTCTGCTAATGAGTTCAAAGCTGATCTGGCAGAAGAAATTAAGATGAAAAAACTTGCAAAAGAACTCGGAAACTCTGATGTTACTGATGCAGAAGCACAAAAATTCTATAATGAAAACGTAGCTAAGTTTAAATATCCGGACAGAGTCCGCGCTTCACACATCCTGATTTCCGCAAATCCTGCTGAAATTACGGAAATAGTTAAATCTGATCCTAAAAACAAAGATTTGACAGAAGAACAGGTCAATGCAAAAGTTACGGAAGAAATGAATGCTAAAAAAGCTAAAGCTGAAAAAATCTTAGCTGAAGCAAAAGCAGATACTACACAGTTTGCGAAACTTGCAAAAGAAAATTCCGATGACACAACAACAGCCGTAAAAGGCGGAGATTTAGGATTCTTTGCAGCTCAGGAAATGGTTCCTGAATTCTCTAAAGCAGCTTTTGCAATGAGACCAAATTCTCTGTCAGGTGTTGTTCAAACTCAATTCGGATACCACATTATTTTTGTAACTGACAGAATGGCTGCAGGTCAGGAACCGTTTGAAAAAGTTAAAAATGAAATTAAAGGTTATCTGACTAACCAGAAACAGCTCCAGCTTGTTGATAACCTTGTTGAATCAATGAAAAAGAATGCAAAAGTTGAATTTGTAAATAAAGAATACGACCCGTCAACTATCAGAGCCGATATTCAAAAACAAATTAAAGAGGGTGCTCCAAACGGCCCGCAGCCGGCTGAAGCTCCTGCTCAACAACCTGCTCAGGAATAATAAGAGACAGCTAAATTTTTTCAATAAATTAAATAGGACAACTTTCTTACGGAGTTGTCCTATTTTTTAGTAAAAAAATAAAGCAGTTCATAAGCCGTGTTCTGTTTCTAAATAATCATCTGTCTGGTATTGAAATTACTTTCAATCTCAAGCGGTTTGTCTGAGGTTGGCGGACAGCCTTTGTAGCCCTCAATTTAACCTTGCATTCTACCGGGGGTTGCCTGGCCGATACTTCTCAGTAATCGCCGGTGAGCTCTTACCTCGCCGTTGCACCGTTGCCTGAACAATCAGGCTGTATATTTTCTGTGGTCCTATCCACCGACTCGCGTCGTCCGGAATTTCTCCGGCGGTCTGTCCTTGAATGCACGGACTTTCCTCACCTGATACGCTCAGGCGCGATTATTCGGCTGCTTTATTTAATTTTCAAAATCTAAACGAATACTAGCATAGCTGTTTGATTTTTGCAAATTAAATGTAAAAAATTTTTTACATTATAGCAAAATAATTTATTTAGATGAGTTAATATATTATTCAATCGGGTATAGTTTAGTAAACACGATGTATATAAAATAAACAATATACGATTGAAATCGTGCAAAAGTAATTTTGTACAAAATGAGGGTTAAGATATGGTCGATAACAGATCAGCAGGATTTTTCGGAGTGGGAGGCGCATTTAATTTTAAAAGCGGCGATATTTCGGGAACTGCAGCAAGAACTCAAGATGATAAAATGGGACAAGGCGGAGAATACTTCGCCCAGCCTAATAATGAGGAAGAAACCGAACTCCGTGCAAATGAACAGTATATGGACAGAAGTGCTGTTTTGCGCGCAACTTTGAATTCTCTTGCAATGATGAATGTGGCGAACGTTATTAACGCTAAAAAACAAGCCATCGCTAAGGACGAAGAAGAACGTAAAAAGAAAAATAAACGCCCTAATTACCAGAAAGAAGAGTTTAAAGAAGATTTTCAACCTGAAGAAGATGTTGATAACGAACTATATTAAATAATACGTTTAAATTATTAAAAAGCCTGTCAATATTGACAGGCTTTTAAGTTATAAATTTAGTGAAAAGAAGGAGGTATTTTATTATGCGAATATATTAGATTTTTCTTGTGATTGGTTGTTTTCTTTTTTAGCATTTCCACCCATTAATAATTCTCCATTGTAGAATGGATTAGAGCCTCTTTTGTCTTTATTTGCTGCAAGACTTATGATGCTGTTGAATTTAGGTGTTTCTTTTACTTTAACTTCAGGAGCGGCTTCGTTTACTGCTACTGTCATTTTGCCCTCAACTGCTTTTTGTACGTTTGTTGCTGATTGCGCAGCTTGCGAATTCAAAAATGCGATAGATTGAAGAGCGTTCTGGCTTAATTGAATTTGAAGTCCTGAATTGTTCATTGCAATTTGACGTGCAACATTGTTATCAACTTTGCCGTTGTAAAGGTCTAAACCCATATCAACTGCTCTGAACATAGTATTAACTCTTTGTGTGTTGCTGTAATTATTTTTTTCAGCAGCACGTCTCATAATTTCTTGTGAGACTTCTTTTAATACTGATGTATCGAGACCAGTTTTATAATGTTGTGTAGTAACATTCAATGCCATATTGATTTATCCCTTTAAAAATTTTCCTTATATTACTTATTTCGGCATTTTTACGCTGTTTCTTTAATATTTTGCCTCATGTTTGTAATATAACTTAACAAAAGGTGAAAAAAAGGCAATTTTTATATATTTAAAACGTTTTTATATATACAAAGTATATAATCGAGAGTATAAACTATGGGTGCATTTAGCAGCTGGGGTAGTACTTTCAATACATTAGGACACATAACTAACGGATTGGGTACACTCACAAATTATCTAGAAATGAAGAATGCAGGCGCGAGCACAGGGCAAGCGTTAACAAATTCAGCCGCAAACGGATTGGTCGGAGCGGCGAGAGTTGAAATTGCCAGTGAACGCTATGATAGAACCGGCAGTATGAGCGGACATCTTGTTAATACTCTTGCCGGCTACGGAAATACACAATCAAACGTAAACGGTGCAATTGGATTACTATTGAGTGATCCTTCAACATACCATGGCATGTTTGGCTGCTGCAATAATTTCTTTATTGGAGGACCTGCGATGTTTGCACCGCCGCCTATGTTTGGTACTATGTGTACTCCGACCTTTGCGGGGCCAGTAGTATCAACATTTGGTCCAATGCCGACTCCTTATGGCGGATTCGGATTCTGGTGTTAGATTTTAATAATTTAATGTTCTAAGTTTTTCAGCGGCACTGTCTAATATGGATTGTGTCGCTGATTTATTCAGAAGTATTTGTTGTGCTGCTGTATTTATAATGGTATTTATTTCTTTTTGGTTACGTTGTGTAATCATTACAGGGGTAACTTTTTGAAGTTGTTGTGCGCTGATTACACGGGCTTTTGCCATAAGGTCATCTTCGTTATCATATTTTTTATAAAAGTCATTTTGAAGAGCTTTCTCGTTAGTCGCAAGTACATTTGTAAGTTTTGCAAGTTCAAGCTGGTTTTCTTCATTTGTCAGAAAGAGTATAAAAAGCAGTGCTTCATTTTTATATTCGGCTTTTGCAGGAATTACAAAATTCATCAATGAAAAGTCATTTTGTCCGAGAGAACCGGTTAACTGGGGCGCTATGTCTGTGTGTGCGTATGTTGATGGTGCATTTTCTTTAATCATGGTGAGAAAATTAGCGCCGCCCTGAAACAGTACTACATTTTCGGACATATATTTTTCAAGCGCTTCTCTGTGTGTCTGGGTTACGGACTCTTTTGGAATTAAATTCTTTACATAGAGATTTTTAAACATATCAAAAACTTCAACGGATTTTTGAGAATTTATGTTATTTGTTGTAACTCCGTATTTGTTTAAAATTTTCAACATTGTATCATTTTCTGTTATATTGGGCAGAAATACGTAAGAATTGCTGGATTCATTAATTTTGCCTGCGATTTGTGCAGCTTCGTCAAAAGTTTTTGGCACGCTTACATTTGCTGCTTTAATAAGGTTTTTGTTATATATGGTGACGGCAGAAGTTGCATACCACGGAAGTGAGTATAATTTCCCGTTATACTTGAGGGTTTCAAGAATTTCAGAGTTAAACATTTTTGCATTTTCTTCCGGAATTTCCCAGAGAGCGCCTTTTTGCGCAAGAAGTGCAGTAAAATCTGGGTTAAGGTTTACAATATCCGGGGTTTTGTCGCTTAACACCGATGCGAGAGTCCGTTTTTCGCCCTCGGAAAAAGGCACATCAATCCATTTTATTTTTATAGTGGGATTTTGGGCCTCAAATTTTTGAATAACATTGTTCATATAAGGTGCAAAATCGCTCATCTGCAGCGTCCAGAATGTTACTTCCGATTTTTCTTCAGGCTGTTTATCCGCAATGTATATTGCAGTTGGAGCGTCAGATTTGCCTATAGTATTACGGTTAGCAAATACATACCATAATGCTGTAAGGATTATAAACATTACAGCCACAGATAAAAACAAATTTCTTATAAACCGACCATCCACAATTAATTACTCACTATTTACTACTTATGCTACAATTATACTATGAATAATCTGTTTACGGAACTGGAAAATCAGAATAAACAAATTCCTCTTGCAGAAATTCTTCGACCGAAGACTATTGAAGAATTTCTCGGGCAGAGTAATGTTGTTTCGCCTAATAGTCCTATTTTGAATCTTTTAAAAACAAACAGACTGTTTTCAATGATATTCTGGGGGACACCTGGATGCGGCAAAACTACGCTGGCAAGGCTTATTGCAACAAAAACAAGTGCTAATTTTATTGAAATTTCTGCGGTCACTTCCGGAGTAAAAGAGATTAAGGATGCTGTCGAAAGCGCTAAAATGGCACTGCGAAGCGGCGTCAAAACTATATTGTTTATAGATGAAATTCACAGATATTCAAAGACACAGCAGGATGCTCTGCTTCCGCATCTGGAAAACGGCACTTTATTTTTGATAGGTTCTACTACTGAAAACCCGTCTTTTCAGGTTGTTCCCGCTCTTTTATCACGTGTGCAGGTTGTAAGGTTAAATTCTATTGATGATAAGAGTATGGAAACTATTATTAAAAAAGGGTTTGCATATCTGGCAAAAAATTATTTACCTATGGATTGCGAAAGCGGTGCTATTGATTTTATTGTAAATCTGGCGCGCGGGGATGCCCGTTATGCGTTGAATGTTGTTGAAAATGCGTATTTTGCAAGTGATTTGAAAGATAACAGGCGTAATTTGACCGTTAAAATTATTGAAGAAATATGCCAGCAAAGAAATACAAGATATTCACAACAGGAGCATTATGATTGTGCTTCAGCATTCCAGAAGAGTTTACGAGGAAGTGATGCGGATGCGGCTGTTTATTATCTTGCAAAGATGATTGCGGCAGGCGAAGACCCTCGATTTATTGCAAGACGTCTTATCACATGTGCGGCAGAAGATGTCGGTAATGCTGACCCTAACGCTTTAAATGTTGCTTTAAACGCATATAAGGCGGTGGAATTGTTAGGTTTGCCGGAGGGAAGAATTCCGCTTGCGCAGGCAGTAATTTATGTTGCACGTGCTCCAAAATCAAATGAAACCGTTTGCGCCATAGATGCTGCTTTATCCGATATTGCCGCAGGTCATGATTATCCGCCGCCGATGCATTTGCGTGATGCTCATTACAAAGATGCCAAAAATTACGGTTTTGGTATCGGGTATGTCTATTCTCATGATGCACCGGAAGTTTACCAGCAGTTTCTGCCTGATGAACTTGTCGGGAAAAAGTATACCAGACAGTGAAATCCCTGAATAATAGTTGAATTAGTAACAAAAATGCAAAGCGTAATAAATAAACTAAAACAATATTTAAGCGATGAAATAAATTTAGATGAATTAAACACTTATTTTCAAGAAAATGTTCCTTTTTGCGGGATGAGTTCTATTGAAGAGGCCCGGCTTGCTGCTGATTTAACTGTTGGTGGTGAATTAACTCCGGAACAAAAAGAAGATGAACTAATGGATGAAAAGACGTTTAAAGCTAAATTACAGGAGTTTTTAAAGCAAATTACTTAGAATTTTTAGGTAATCATAAAAATTCTAAGTAATCATGCAAAGCTTTTGACACCAATCCTATTTTGGTCAGCACTTAATTGTACGCCCTGTAGATTTTTTATCCAAAGACAAACCTTAGTTCATAGGAATAGATAATTTTTGTCCGATGGCAATTCTGTCAAGGCTTGGCAGAGAATTTGCTTCTTGAACAAGTTTAGCTTTTTCAGGGCTGTATGAACCGTAAAATCTGATTAATATACTTTCTATAGTATCACCGCTTTGTACGGTATAAATTTCGTTAATGGTTGAGGTTTGTGTTTCAGCAGCCTGTTCACTTGCAGGAATTAAGCTGACTTTTTCTTTTGTAACTTTAGCTTTTGGTGCAGTTGTGTTTTCTGCAGTATTAAAACCTCTTACTGAAAAGCTGATTAATGAGGTCACAATCAACATTGCAACCGCGCCGGCAATAAAACCTGTAGCCAGATATACGCTTGGTGATTTTTCAGCCTTTTGGCTTATTTTAAAATTTTGCCACAATATATCAAGTTCTTTTTCTTTGTTAGGTCTTACATATACACGCGGCGAATTATCGTAAGATTCTTGTCTGTATTTAGAAAGTGCTTCTAAAACAGCCATTTTTTCTTTAGATAAATTTGATCTCCTTAAAGTCGAACTTTTCATTGGTTAACCTCACTACCCTAATTCTAAATTGCTTGGTTTAATTGTTCTGATGTCAATATAGCATGAGTTTTTTTTTAATTCAAGTATTTGTAAAGTAAGTTGTATTATACCTTAATTTGGGCTAAAATAGCGGGTATGAAGATTTTAGGAATTGATCCCGGCATGGCAATAGTCGGATACAGTCTTGTTGAATTTGACGGTGAAAAATGCATGCTCCTTACCTCGGGTTCTGTGCAAACACAAAAAGGAGTGAGAGAATCCGCCAGACTGCTTGAGATTTATAATGACATGACAACAATTATAGAAAAATATACGCCGGATGTTGCGGCTATAGAAAAATTATTTTTCTTCCGCAATCGTACAACGGTTATGCCTGTTGCGCATGCAAGAGGTGTTATTTTGACGGTTCTGGAGGCTCATAATATACCGATTTATGAATATACGCCTATGGAAGTTAAGCAGGTTTTGACGGGCTACGGCAGAGCTGATAAAAAAGAGGTTGAGCATATGGTTAAGCTTTCTCTTAATACGGATAAACTTCCAAAACTTGATGATACTATTGATTCTATTGCGATTGCCATCTGCCACAGCCGCTCGTTTAAGTAAATTTTTGTAAAAACGGTAGCAAAAAAATATTTTCAGGAGATTTTTTATGTACATCAACATCATATAAGGAGTATCAATTTGAATAGAATTACATTTACTGCAAACTTACTTGTTACGCCTAAGGCTGATGAAAATCGTACAAAACTCGCTAATCGCGGTACTGATATATCTAATGCATTTTTTGAAAAGACAAGATACGATAATTACCATACAATGGTACTTTTGGATAGTAATGACAACGGAAGTGACGAGTTTATATTGAAACGTAATGAGTGGGAGGGTGATACGGTAGTTTCACGTTTCAGGACAAATTTTACGTGTGATTTGGATAAATTATCAAATAATGATGCGGTAAAAAGGTTAGTTGATGTTTTTGAATTAATGAAGATTAAGGCTGAACAAAATAAAAAATTGAAAAAGAAAATTGATACCCGTGATTCTATCGTAGAAAAAAGAGATAAAGAAATCAGGGAACTTGATACAGAACAGAAGCTGGAATTTTTATACGAAATGCAAAAACGTGGCTTATCTTCCGATACAACGGATTTCCCTGAATTAGCAAGTTAATAATATTTTTAAAAGCCGGATAATTCAATTCGGCTTTTAAAGTAATTTTTATGGTAAAATGTTGAAAAAAGACGGAGAGTTTATGAATAAATTATTATTCCAGCAGATAACTTTTTTTTCTTCGGTACTGGGCGGCTTGCTTGCTCTTGTAACGCTTATTCCGTTTATAGGACAGATAGGATTTTTTATCCTGATGTGTTTTGCATCGGTTATAGTTTTGTTCCTTATGATGAAACTGGAACTTATTGAATTTTACGAAATAAGAGAAAGCGTTATTGTCGGGGCGTTAATCGGAATGATTTCTTATATAGCGTTTTCAATTATATATATTCCGATAGTAATAATTTTGATGCGATTTTTCGGGTTATACACAAATTATGGCGTATCATTAATTCTCAGCAGCGCAAGTTTCTGGATTCTTATAGTGCTTACTGTATTTATGGCGGTTTTGAGCGCTACATTGAATGCTTTTTCGGCATTTTTAACTTATTATGTTTCTGAAGTACTGAAAAGTATGAAACATGACAATCAACAAAACAGTAATGATGAACAGTTTAGATTATAAACAGCAAGGAGATATAATGGCAGAATTTCATTCCAAAATAAAAACAATAGAATGGGTAGATAATTATTCAAAAATGGTAGACCAGACGCTTTTGCCGTATGAGTTCAAATATGTAAAAATAACCGGCGGGCAGGAGATGTATGATGCTATAAAAACCATGATAGTGCGCGGAGCGCCTGCGATTGGTGTTGCAGGTGCACATGGTGTTGCACTGTACGCTCAGGAACTTGAAAAAGAGAATTTATCACGGGATGAATTTGTTAACAATTTATTGGAAAAAGCTGATTACATGGCAACTTCCAGACCTACTGCCGTTAACCTTATGTGGGCTGTGGAACGCCAGAAAGATATTATCAAAAATTCAACCTCAGATATTCACGGTATAGTCAGAGAATTAATTGCGAATTGTACAAAACTTGAAAATGAAGATATTGCAATTAATAAAAAGATAGGTGATTACGGTGCAGAGGTTGTACCCAAGGGCGCAACGATTTTAACTCACTGTAATGCCGGCGGGCTTGCGACTGTAGGCTACGGAACGGCTCTTGGTGTTGTACGTTCTGCTTATGCAAAAGATAATACTATTCAGGTTTTCGCAGATGAAACAAGACCGCGTCAGCAGGGGGCAAGGATTACGACATTTGAACTCACAATGGACGGGATTCCTACAACATTAATTACTGATGGTATGTGTTCTTATTTTATGAAGAAAGGTATGATTGATATGGTTGTTGTTGGTGCGGACAGAATAGCCGCAAACGGTGATGCTGCCAATAAGATTGGTACATATACTGTTGCAATTGCCGCTAAATACCACAATATTCCGTTCTATGTTGCAGCACCTTTATCAACAATTGATACAAGCATTAAAACAGGCGATGAAATTGTAATTGAAGAGCGTTCTCATGATGAAGTTACCCATATCAACGGCAAAATTATATGCGCTCCTGATGTGAACGTAATAAATCCTGGATTTGATGTAACTCCGCATGAATTAATTGCCGGTATTATTACTGAAAAAGGCATACTCAGACCTGATTATAACAAATCTATTGCTGATGCATTTAATTCATCACTTTGTGTGTAATTAAATATTCACGTGCGATTGCAATATCGTTTTGGGTGGTTATTTTGATATTTTTGTAATCACCCTCGACCATATAAACATCAAGTCCGAGGTATTCTGCCATTCCGGCATCGTCTGTGAAATTTTGCCCTTTTAATTTTTCGTGGACGTCTTTTATAAGATTGTATTCAAATGCCTGCGGGGTCTGGGTATTGTATAATTTTGTGCGGTCAATTGTGCGGATAATTTTGCCTGTTTCATCAACTTCTTTTATTGTATCTATGGTTTTTGTCATAACGGTCAGGGCTTTTTTTGTTTTTACCGTTTCTATTGTTTTCAGAATTATTTCTTTTGAAATCATAGGACGCGCTCCGTCATGAATTAGAACATAATTGCATCCGGCAGCGGCCTGTAAACCGTTATAAACAGATTGCTGACGTGTGGAGCCTCCCTCAATGATTTTTATTTTCGGATTTTTATTGAAAAATCCATCCAAAATATCCATAATCGCAGGGTTTGCAGTTATTATAATTCTGTCAATTTCAGGCAGGTCAAATTTTTCTGTGGTGTATTTAATGATTTCTTTGCCATGGATTTTTTCGAGTAATTTATTTGTCCTGCCGAAGCGTGATGATGTTCCGCCTGCTGTTATTATTGCATTAATCATATTATTCCCCCGAAATGGTTAAATATTTTTTCATTAATATCTTTTTCAGTAAAAAGAATTCCGTCAAGTTCGACTCCAAGCCCTTTTTCTACTTTTCCTATCACAAAAGCCCCCTCCAGCTGCGGCAGCAAACTTTCCGGAACGGTTGCAACAAGTTTATAGTCTTCGCCGCCATAGAGCACGTTTTCTTTTGTGACACGCGCATCATGAGGGATTTTGTCGTATTCTACGGTTAGTTTTACACCGCTGGAATTTGCAATCTGAGAAAGTGCATCAGCAAGCCCGTCGGAGGTATCCATCATTGCGTAAGGTTCTTTGATGTTTTCTGCAATCTGTCTGCTTAATTTTCTTTCCGCTTCCGGCATAAGGTGGGCGTTTAAAAATTTTTCAGGGCAGGTTTCATTCTTTAAAAGTTTTTTCAGACCCTCAGCACTGTTTCCGTGTTCCCCTGACACTATTACTAACTGCCCTACCTGTGCGTGTGCGCGAGAAGAAATTGTTCTGCCGGCTGTTTTACCTATCACTGTTATTGAAATAAATAGTTTTTCACTTCCGGTTATGTCTCCGCCGGCTATTGTAACGTTTTTTGCCGCATCTTTGAGCCCGCGATAAAAGTCTTTTATAAATTCGTTTTGAGTCTTGGCTGGTAGTGATAGTGCTACTGTCATATAGGCAGGTTCGGCGCCGCTTGCGCAAATATCGCTTATGTTAACCATTGCGGATTTGTAGCCGAGCTTGTAAGCGTCTGTGTATTCCATTTTGAAATGAACATCTTCAACAAGACTGTCCTGCGTGATTACAATCCCCAAATCCCTGAGATATGCGCAGTCATCTCCTATGTATCCGGCATTTAGATAGCTTTTGATTATATCAAGAAATTCTTTTTCTTTCATAAGTGTATGATAACATAAATCAAATTTCCTTACTATTTTCAGCCTTTTTACATCTTGGTTGCCGGTATTCACATAAACCAAAACTTGTGGTATTATTAGTATTAAGGAGATTTTTATGCCGTTTGAGTTTGAAAAGCTTGAAATTGAAGATTTAATTCTTGTGAAACCTAAAGTTTTCGGCGATAACCGCGGTTTTTTTATGGAATCTTACAAGAAGTCGGAATTTTTCAAAAACGGTATAACTGTTGATTTTAATCAGGATAATCATTCCAAATCTTCCGCCAGAGTCTTGCGAGGTTTGCATTATCAGGCAGCGCCGTATACTCAGGCAAAACTTGTTCGTTGTGTAAAAGGCAGAATTTATGATGTTGCGGTTGATTTGAGAAAAAATTCCCCAACGTTTAAAAAATGGGTCAGAGTGGAGTTGTCGGAAGATAATAAATGTATGCTGTATATTCCGGACGGTTTTGCTCACGGGTTTGTTGTTTTGTCTACAGAGGCTGAACTTCTTTACAAGGCATCAGGCGAATATGCTCCTGATTATGACAGAGGAGTACTCTGGAATGACAGAGAAATTAATGTAGACTGGGGTATTGATTTTGATCCAGTATTGAGTGATAAGGACAAAAAACAGCCTACTCTTAAAAATATTAATAAAGACGAATTAATCTATTACAGAAATCAGCTGGATTTTTCCAATACCGGCATAGAACAGGAGGTTTTGAAATGAAGATATTAGTTACAGGCGGAGCAGGATTTATAGGAAGCTGTTTTATCCGCTATATGCTTAATAAATATCAGGATTACAAAATAATTAATCTGGATGCTTTGACTTATGCCGGTAATCTTGAAAATCTCGACGATGTAAAAGACAATCCTAATTACGAGTTTATTAAAGGAAATATCTGCAATACCGAACTGGTGTCAATGATTATGGAAAATGTTGATGCTGTAATAAACTTCGCCGCAGAATCACATGTCGATCGTTCTATAACAGGTCCGGAAATTTTTGTGGAAACCAATATTAAAGGTACATTAAATCTTCTCCAGTGCGCAAAACATTTTAACGTTCAGCGTTACATCCAGATTTCAACGGATGAAGTTTACGGAACTCTCGGTAAAACAGGATATTTCACGGAAGAGACCCCGCTTGCTCCGAATTCTCCGTATTCAGCCTCAAAAGCAGGTGCGGATTTGTTAGTCCGTTCATATTATGAAACTTACGGAATGCCTGTGATTATTACAAGATGTTCTAATAATTACGGACCATATCAATATCCGGAGAAACTCATACCGTTCTTTATTTCACAGCTTTTAAGAGGCGAAAAAGTCCCTGTTTACGGTGACGGTATGAATGTCCGCGACTGGTTATACGTATATGACCATTGTTCTGCAATTGATGCGGTTCTTCATAACGGCAGGGTTGGAGAAGTCTATAATATCGGCGGTAATAACGAAAAATCAAATCTCGAAATTACACGTCTTATCCTGAAAGCTCTTGATAAAGGCGAAGACTCCATTCAATACGTAAAAGACCGTCTCGGACACGATAAGCGTTATGCAATTTGCAGTGATAAAATTCAAAATGAACTCGGCTGGCATCCGTCAGTTACTTTTGAAGAGGGGCTGAACCATACTCTTGACTGGTATCTTCACAATCAGGACTGGCTTGGAAGTATGGAAACCAAAAAAGAATATTTTGATTATTTTGTAAGCTAAGGAGTCAGGATGAAAGTTCTTTTAACAGGCGCAAACGGTATGCTGGGGCAGGATTTATCTCCAATTCTTGAAGATGCGGGGGCTTTTGTCATTGAAACGTCTTCTGATAATATGGATATAACAGATGCCTCACTTGTTCAAAATATAATCACTCAGGTGCATCCGGATATTGTTATTCACTGTGCTGCTTATACAAATGTTGATAAGGCGGAAGAAGAACCGGAAAAAGCGGAATCGGTTAATGTAAGAGGTACTGAAAATATTGCCAGAGCCGTGGCTTCTTTAGATATTCCTGTTGTTTATATTTCGACGGATTACGTATTTGACGGGACAAAGACTACTCCTTATACGCCTAATGATGTCACTAAGCCATTGAATGTTTACGGTAGAACAAAACTTGACGGTGAAGAAATGATTAAAAAATACTGTAAAAAGTATTATATCGTCCGTACAAGCTGGCTTTACGGTCATTATGGCAAAAATTTCGTGGAAACAATGATTTCAATGGCTGATAAACCTGAAATAAAAGTTGTGGATGACCAGATAGGCTGTCCGACATGGACTGTGGAACTTGCTAACGGAATTTTGAAACTTCTTTCAAAACCTTACGGAACTTATCATATCTGCGGCGGCGGTCAGACAAGCTGGTATGGTTTTGCTGCAGAAATTTTTAAATGTATGAATTTGAAAGTTAATCTTAAACCTTGTACTACATCTGAATTCCCTCGTCCTGCAAAACGTCCTTTATACAGTGTTATGGATAACCAAAAATTTTGCAGAAATTGGGAAGCTGCACTCAAAGATTATATTACACTCAGAATTTTTGAAAATACGGAGGCGGAATGAAAGGGATAGTTTTAGCAGGCGGTTCAGGTTCAAGATTACATCCTAGCACAATTGCAATATCAAAACAGCTTTTGCCTGTGTATGATAAACCTATGATTTATTACCCGATTTCTGTTTTAATGCTTGCAGGCATAAGGGAAATTCTTATAATTTCAACCCCGCAGGATTTGCCGAGTTTTGAAAAATTACTCGGGGACGGTTCTCTATTCGGTGTAAAATTTTCCTATAAGGCACAGCCAAGTCCTGATGGTCTGGCTCAGGCTTTCATTCTTGGTGAAGATTTTATTGGCGGAGATGATGTTGTACTTATTCTCGGAGATAATATATTTTACGGCCCCGGATTTTCCGGTATGTTAAAACGGGTTGTTAAATCAACTGCTAAAGGCGGGGCAACTATATTCGGATATCAGGTAAAAGATCCTCAAAGATTTGGTGTAGTAGACTTTGATATCAGCGGCAAAGCTGTTTCTATTGAGGAAAAACCGGCAGTTCCTAAATCTAATTATGCCGTAACCGGTTTATATTTTTATGATAACAGAGTGGTTGAATATGCAAAAACTCTTACCCCATCTGCTCGCGGAGAATTAGAAATAACAGATTTAAATAATATTTATCTGCAAAATGACGAATTAAATGTTGAACTACTCGGCAGAGGTTTTGCATGGCTCGATACAGGGACGCCTGATTCGATGCTCCGCGCAAGCCAGTATGTTCATACAATTGAGGAAAATCAGGGAATAAAAATAGCCTGCCTCGAAGAAGTTGCATATAGAATGGGGTTTGTCACGAAAGACAGTCTTCTTGAATATATTTCACAATTCTCAAATAATGAATATTATCAATATGTTTCCAAAATTCTAGCCAAATAAAATCATTAAAAAAACGACTTCCGAAAACGGGAGTCGTTTTTTTTAGTAAAATTTACGCTTAGCTTATTTGATAGAGTCAAATAAAACAGTGAAAGCTTCAGGATCTCTAACAGCCATATCAGCAAGCATTTTTCTGTTAACGATAACATTAGCTTTTTTGCAAGCGTTAACAAATCTTGAATAGCTCATTCCGCGTTCTCTAACTGCAGCGTTAATTCTTACAATCCAGAGACGTCTCATATTACGTTTTGTAGTACGTCTGTCTCTGTATGCATATTTAAGGGCTTTCATTACAGCAATATTAGCAACTTTGAAAATTCTGCTTCTAGCACCGATAAAGCCTTTAGCAAGTTTTAATATTTTTTTATGTCTTTTACGACTTACATTACCACGTTTTACTCTCATTGT
>CALUTF010000037.1 GCA_944323595.1 Candidatus Gastranaerophilales bacterium
ACACACTCCAAAAATCTCGGTGCTGATAAATTAATAAAAATAATGAATGAATATTTTCACGCAGCAGGCGCATACGGAGTTATAGCAGGACAGGTAGTAGATATAGAAAGCGAAAAATCTGACTTTCATTCTTTACAAAATGCCGACAAACCCGCAATTCTTGACTATATTCATACTCACAAGACAGCAGATTTATTTAAACTGGCTTTGAGAACAGGCGCCATAATAGCGAATGCATCAGAAGAACAAATAAAAGAAATAACAGAATTCGGACAATGCCTTGGTGTAGCTTTTCAGGTTTCCGATGACATTCTTGACGAAACTTCCACATTTGAAGAAATGGGCAAAACTCTCGGTAAAGATAAGCAGGCAGGCAAACTTACTTATACCAGTCTGTATGGATTAAGTGATGCAAAATGTAAAGTAGGTTGCATGTTAGAAAAATGTCATGATATAATGCAGAAGTATAAAATCGACTCTTTAGTCTTTGATGAAATTATAACAGGAATAAAAAAGAGAGTAGGAAACTAATGTTATCACACCTGTCAAGCATTACCAATACCGGATATGAAGCTTTATCGTGCGGAATTTTATCTGCATTTTTCGCGCAAATTATTAAGTTTTGCGTGTTCACAATAAAAAATAAACGCATAAATTTTAAAATATTTGCAACAACAGGCGGGATGCCGAGTTCACACAGCGCAGGTGTCATAGGCTTATCTATATCCACAGCAATAATAACAGGCTATGATTCAATAGCTTTTGCAATAGCAATGGGATATTCGCTTATTACAATGTATGATGCAGCAGGTCTGAGACAAGCAGCAGGTAAAACAGCAGCCTGCCTGAACAGAGTGATGGATGATTTTTATAAACACGATATGCAGGCGGCAGGAGGAAGATTAAAAGAACTTCTCGGACATACCCCGTTTGAAGTAATTGCCGGTGCGATTTTCGGTTTTGGATTTGCATACCTGTACCACGATATACTTCTTCATTTATAATTATTTAAAATAAACTTGCCTTTTTATTATCTTGATGTATAATATAAGTATTGATAAGGGTTTATAGATTTAAGGTCTATATCCGAAGTTTGTACCCTTAAGGAAGAAAGTGATACTCAAAAAAAAAGATGAGTGTTGAGGAATTTAATTATCAGTACATAAAAGACAGAGCCGGAGCAGGAAGCTGGCGCCGGGGATATGAATACCATTTGAAAGATATGGTATTTGATACTTATCCTGAAAAAAACTTTTACAAAGGAAAGGTAAAAGGTAATTTTCAGGAGTATTACAATACTGATTTAATATTCAAAAAGAATAAGGTAGAAGCAAGATGCAACTGCCCGTTAAAAGAAGAATGGTGTAAGCATGCAGTAGCTGTCGGCTTAAAAGCAATAGATGAGCATGCTTATGAAGACTGGCTTGAAACAAAATTCGGGATGGAATTCGACTATCCGGATGAAAATACAGCACTGACAGAACCGCCTCAGGGCAACTATATTTTCCACTTTAATCCGAAACGTAAAGCAAACTTCTTTTCCATCCTTGTAATGTCACGAGAAACCGGTAAAATCGTAAGACAAATAGAACCAATTCTCCGTGCTCTTATTGAAGCGCAAAAACAGGATGCATCTTTTGAACTTAATAACACTCAAAAAGTTGAATTAGCCATATTTCAGCAGCTCTTGAAAATTTCAAGACAGGATAAAAAAGCCGGCTGGTATGATATTCCTATTACAAAATTCGGCCCGATGTTTAATTTGCTCTCTAAAGCAGATGAAGTTCTGGATGAAAAAACTAAAGACCGACTGAAATTTACTGATGAAGAATGGAAACTGGTTCTCTACGTGAATACAGGTGCTTCAGGTACAATTTTACTTTCTCTTGAATGGAAACGTCCGGATAAAGAAGACGCTTATCCGTTGGAAGAGGTTAGATATTTTTCACGTCACCTTAAATGGGGACGATATAAAAATATCATCTTCCCGACAAATATTGCAATGCAATCAATTCCGCAAAACTTGCTTAAGTCATCTTTTACGGATCTAAAAGACGCAGAGGGCGGAAAGTTTATTTACGAAGAACTTCCGAAACTTCGTGAAATTATGGATGTAGAAATAGACGAAAATATCAGCAAACTTATGCTGGAAGAACGTCCGCCTATTAAAGTTGTTACTCTCGGGATTGACTATGACCAGTCGCTTAAAGCATCTCTGGAATTTGAATATGACGGAGTCAGAGTTCCGTTTTCCAAAACAAGTGACAAGTCACCGTATATAACAGTCAAAAAGCCTGATGAAGATTTAATATACTGGGTAAAACGCAATACCCAGCACGAAATTGAAGCTTATCAGATGCTTCTGGCATGTAAATTTGTTCCTATGCAGACAAATAACCTTGCTCTGGAAAAAGAAAACGCTATAGATTTTTATAACTATTATATGCATCAGGCAGATAGCACATGGCGTTTTGAAGAAAAAGACGATATGTCATTCTTCAAACTTATGGAAGAACCGTTCAGACTTTGTGCGAAAATAGACTTCAGCGAAGAAGCTCAAGACTGTTTTGATGTCAGCCTGTACGGTCAGGTTGGAGAAGAAATTATAAATTTTGACGACATATATGACACAATCCAGAGCGGCGAAAAATATGCCAGAATAAGAAGTCTTGGTTTTGTTGAATACCCTGCTCAGGATATCTACGCGATGATGAAAGCGTTTAACTCTTTTGATGTTTACAGAACGCCTGACAACAGATATACCGTAAAAACATACCGCGCAGGTTTGATTAATGAACTTAAAAACTTAAATGTAGAACTTGTACTGAGTGAAAAATTTGAAAAATTCTGGTCGCAAATGTCTACATTCTCAACAAGTGACGGTCTTAAACTTCCAAAAGGTATAAAAGCTGATTTTCGTGAATATCAGGTAAAAGGTTTCGGCTGGCTGTGGTTTATGTATAAATACGGTCTGAACGGTATACTTGCCGATGATATGGGGCTCGGTAAAACATTACAGGCTCTTACAGTACTGGAAAAAGCAAAAGAAGAAGACGGACCTATGCCGACTCTTGTAATTTGCCCGACAACCGTTGTTTTCAACTGGGAATCTGAAATTCAAAAATTTGCACCCGGACTCAGTTGTTTAAAACTATCAGGAGTTGACAGAAAACAATTATTCAAAGAAATTCCGAATTATGACGTTGTTATAACAAGTTATGCACTCGTAAGACGTGATATCGAAAAACTTAAGGATATTAATTTCAGATACGTTATTCTTGATGAATCCCAGAATATTAAAAATGCAATGTCTCAAACCGCACAGGCAGTTAAAAAACTTAATGCGCAGCACAAACTTGCACTCTCCGGCACCCCGATTGAAAATAAACTGGAAGAGCTCTGGTCGGTATTTGATTTTCTTATGCCGGGATTTTTGTTTAACGTTGCAGAATTTAACCACAGATATGTCAATCCGATTATGGAAAGAGGGGATAAGACAGTTGAAAAACGTCTTAAACTACAGATTTATCCGTTTATCCTGCGGCGTATGAAACGCGATGTTGCAAAAGATTTGCCTGATAAGGTAGAAAACATCGCATACTGTGAGTTGACTGATGACCAAAAAGACTTTTATCTGCAGGTTCTGGACAGTACGAAAGAAGAATTGTTCAAATCAATTGAACAAAACGGACTTGAAAAGAGCAGATTATCAATCTTCTCTGCACTTCTCAGACTCCGCCAAATCTGCTGCCATCCGAGACTTTACGACAAAGAAAATGTCAAAAATATTACCTCAAGCGGTAAATTTGAAAAACTTAAGGTACTGCTGGAAGAAATTATATCAGAAGGACACCGAATACTTTTATTCAGCCAATTTGTCGATATGCTTGATATAATAAAAGCGTGGCTTGAACGCGAAGGTATTCCTTACGAATATCTCACAGGCAAAACAAAAGACAGACAGGGCGCGGTTGAGAGATTCAACTCTACCCCGTCAATACCTATATTCCTTATCAGTTTGAAAGCCGGCGGAACAGGTTTGAACCTGACAGGCGCGGATTACGTAATCCATTACGATCCGTGGTGGAATCCTGCTGTTGAAGATCAGGCTACGGACAGAGCTTACCGTATCGGACAGACTAAAAAAGTATTTGTATACAGACTTATTACCAAAAACACTGTTGAAGAAAAAATTCAAAAACTCAAGACCGTTAAACGCAACCTTGTTGACAGCGTAATTTCTATTGACAGAAATATTGTTAAATCACTCACCATGGACGATATCAAAGAAATCTTCTCTGTCGATTAAAAGGTAAATAAAAAAGAATTAAAATATTATTTCCATGTCAAAATTTTAATTCGGATTATTTACTGAAGAAAATAAAAAGCGGCTGTGCACTCTCTTAACACAACCGCTTTTTTAAATCTTCAACAGTTAAGACTATTTGCCGTTAACCATTTCTTTGAATTTTTTACCTGCAGAGAATGCTGGAACTGTAGAAGCAGGGATTTTAAGTTCTTTACCGGTTTGTGGGTTTCTACCGATTCTAGCAGCTCTTTTGCGAGATTCGAAAGTACCAAAACCAACTAAAGTAACTTTTTTGCCTTTAGAAACTGTTTTTTGGATAGTTTCAATTAAAGCACCTAATACTTCAGCAGCTTCTTTTTGTGTAACGCTAGCTTTTTTAGCAATCTCTTGTACTAATTCTTCTTTGTTCATAATGTAAACTCCTTCTTCTTATGTACAAACCAATTATAGCTTATCTTTTTTAATTGGCAAGTGTTTTTAACGTATTTTAACATTTAAAACCTCTGAATGGTGTATAAATTAAACATTTCGCAACAAAAAGTAATGATTTTGCACAATATTATTACACTTTTGACAGGTTTTTGCTAAAATAAATAATGGATTGGAATTTTGATAGAGGTTTAATTTAGAAAAAATAGCATGAAAGAAAGAATATTATTATTTATAATAGTTTTCGGGCTTGGTATTTTTATATACATTTTTCAAAGTTATTTTAATACGGTATGGGGATTGGGCTTTTTATGTGCACTTATGGCTATATATGCGGGTTTTACAACGCTTGCATACAACATAAAAAAACGTAAACTTGCCAAACACCCTGAAATTGTCAATAGAGATTACAAACCTTTTGTATCCGTTTTAATTCCATGCCACAATGAAGAATCCGTTATTGCGCATACTTTAGAAAATATTCGTGCAATGGATTATGAGAAATTTGAAATAATATTAATTGATGACAGAAGTACAGATAAAACAGCGTCTATTTTGCATGAACTTGAACAAAAATATGATAATGTTAAAGCTTTGATAAGACCTCATGATGCTTTTCCTGGGAAATCAGCCGTATTAAATGATGCTTTCCAACTGGCAAAAGGAGAAGCTATCCTCGTATTTGACGCCGATGCTACGGTCGAACCGGATTTTTTATCAAAACTTGTACCAAACCTTGAACCTAAAGATGTAGGAGCCGTTCAGGCAAGAAAAATTATCAGAAACAAAAATTTTAATCTGCTAACACGCTGTCAGAATAATGAATACACAATGGACAGTTATTTTCAGGTAGGGCGGGATTCTGTTAAGGGTGCTGTTGAACTTCGCGGAAACGGAGAATTGATTAAACGTCAGGCTATTGAAGATATTGGCGGGTGGAATAATTTTACGATAACAGATGACCTTGACATGTCTACAAGACTCCATATAAAAGGATGGGATATAAGGTTTTGTGCAGATGCAAAGGTATATGAAGAGGGGATAATTTATTTGCTTCCGCTTTTCCGTCAAAGACGCCGCTGGCTTGAGGGTACAATCAGAAGATACCTTGAATACTGCGGCGATGTCTTAACATCAAAAAAAATGTCACTCCGTGCAAGCCTTGATATGACTGCATACATCTCACAGTTTATCATGCCTGGGTGGTTCATTATGGAAATATTAATCCGAGGATTTAAGGTTCTTGCTAAAGATGCACCTACACAAACTTTATATTCGTCAATAATAATAGGTTGTTTCATCGGATTAGGCTTCTTTATTGCAGCAAGATACGCACTCAGACGTTATGATAATATGCCGAGGCTCGATGCAGCTTTTGAAGCATTGATAACTTCCGTTTACCTGTTTATAATCTGGTTTCCGCTTGTACTGTTTATATGCTTCAAAATTTTGTTCCGCAAAAAAGATATGAACTGGGGTAAAACAGCCCACGGACTTGTCATGGAAGCAGAACAGGAAATGCGGGAAGAAAAAGAATTACAAAAAATATAATAATTAGGAGAGAATAAAAATGACCCAGACAATTGAAAATGTAAAATTAAAAATAAGAGATGTTGCAGATTTTCCAAAAGAAGGAATTATTTTCCGCGACATAACAACAGCACTCAAAGATGCAGATACTTTACGTGTAATGATTGATTATCTTTGCGAACAGTTCAAAGATACAAAAATTGATTACGTAGCCGGTATAGAAAGCCGCGGATTCATCTTTGGCATGCCAATGGCATACAAGCTTAATGCGGGATTTGTGCCTATCAGAAAACCTAAAAAACTTCCTGCGGCTACGTATGCACAGGAATATGAACTTGAATACGGCACAGATAAAATAGAAGTCCATCAGGATGCATTTGAAAAAGGAGCAAATGTTCTTATCGTTGATGACCTGCTGGCAACCGGCGGTACTGCAGAAGCTGCCTGCAAACTGGTCAAAAAGACAGGTGCTAATCTTGTAGGTATTGCATTTCTTATAGAACTAACCGACCTAAACGGGCGCGAAAAACTTACAGATGCACCGAAAGTTATTTCAATGCTTAAATATTAATAATGCTTTAATATTAAAAAAAGAAAAAATTATTTTAGAACTATATTACAATAATATACATTCTAAAATAATTTTTCTTTATGAATACATCTTTATTTTGAATAAAGTTCTTCACGGGTTAAGGCTTTGAAGCTTGGGGTATAATTTTTTAAATACTCAACAGCTTCCTCAGGAGTTTGGGCTACATAATACAACCCGTCAGGAGAACATTTGCAAAAATTCTGCCCGATTATTACATCAAAAAATTCAATCAATTTGCCATAAAAATTATTTGTATTTAAAATAACTATAGCTTTGTTGTTATACCCGAGCTGTTTTTGTACAATCATCTCAGCAAGCTCCTCTAGCGTGCCAAACCCGCCCGCAAGAGCAACGAGTGCATCTGATAATTCATCCATCTTGGCTTTCCGCTCTCTCATGCCGGTAGTCAAATGGAATTCGTCACAGAGCTTTGATGATACTCCGAAATCACAAAGTTTTTGAGGCATAACACCTGTTATTTTACCTCCGTTAGATTTTACCGCATTAGCACAAGCCCACATAAGACCGAGTGTACTTCCTCCATAAACCATATCCATTCCGTTTAGGGCAAGAAGTTCGCCTAATTTTGAAGCATCTTTGTAATAATTTTCAGCTAAAAAATCACTTGATGAGGCAAATACACATACTGATTTAATGTTATTCTTCAAATTCCCCTCCGATTAAATAATAATATGAACAGTATAAACCTCTGCCATGCGGAGAACAATCCTGAGGAAGTTTATCCATCGGTTCTTCTGCTCCTATTGCGGTGACTCTTGTCTCATAAAAAACTATACCGTAAACATCCTTGCCCCATGTATTTGGCGGCAGCATACCGTTAACATCAAACATCATAATAAATACCGGCTCTGAAGCTTTCTGACGATTTACATCTTTAAGCCCGACAATTACACCGGTATCAGCATAATAGTACTCTTTAAAATACCAGTAATCATCCTTATCAACCTTATGTTTATTCATATAAAAAATTTGATAATGACGCGGAAGTTTTGCCTGAGTTAAGCGAAGATAAGGCTTCAAAAGCATCATAACTATCTGTTCTTTTTCTTCCGATGTTGATGCCATATTATAATTTTTTATCATATCGTCCGAGATATGGGTTCTTATAACCTGATGGACATATTCCATACGGGAAAATACTTCTTTCCATTTAGAAATGAAATACGCCTGACGGGAACTTTCAATTGACACGGGAGCAATCATCAAAATTACCCCTATTATCACGAAAATCGTTACAGAATATTGAAGTTTCCAAAAACGTTTTTTACCCACCACAGCCTCACTTGTTATCTTATAATTAAGCCATATCTATGTGTTTTTTTTCTTCGATTAATTTATCATACACCCAATCCGGAACAAAGTTTTTACCTAAAATAATCTGCCCGTTCATAATATTAGGTGCATGGAAATCAGAACCGCCTGTTACTATCAAACCTAATTCTTCAGCCATGGATGAAAAATATTCAACGCACGCCGGTGAATGTTTTCTATGGTAAGCCTCAATCCCGCGCAATCCGTAATTCATCAAATCTTTAATCAAAGTTTCCGCAATGTCCAGATCATGCGGGTGAGCAATTACAGGAATTCCGCCTGCATCATAGATAATTTCCACTGCATCCTGAGGCGATACAGTTTTTCTCGGAACATACACAGGGGAATCATCATGGATATACTTTGCATAAGCATCCATAATACTATGGGTTCCGCCTGCACTTGTAATTGCTTTTGCAATATGCGGACGTCCGATACTGCCGCCCTCTGCAACCTGTTTTTTAATATCTTCAAATTTAATTTTTATTCCCTCTTTTTTAGCAAGCAGAGATATTATTTCTTTAGTTTGTTTAACCCTTGCGTGCTGCTGGATTTTTAACAAATTTTTAAAATCACTGTTTTCCGTATCCATAAAATATCCAAGAATATGGATTTCATAATTTTTATAAAGTGTATTAATTTCAACACCCTGAATTATTTGGAGCTTGTCTTCCTTGCCCTCTTTTTTCAAATAATCTGTCGCAACTTTATATGACAGGACATTATCGTGGTCAGTCAGCGCGATTACCTGAAGCCCGACATCAATCGCAGTGTCAACGATTTTTTCGGGCGAAAAGACACCATCCGAATAATACGTATGAATGTGCAAATCAGTTTTCATTGACTTTCATCCTCTTTTTCATTATTTCTACTACAAAAAATTCTTTTTATAGCGCGGGCATAACCGGTATTCACATCTATATCAACTTCAACCGCGTTGATTTGAACCTCATTGTCCTCAGCTACCTCATAACGTTCCGGAATATTTGTTACAAATCTGGTTAGGGAGGTTTTATAATCCATTCCTATAACACTGTCAACCGCACCGCAAAATCCTGCGTCTGTTATATATCCGGTCGTTCCGTTCAAAATCTTTTCATCAGCAGTCTGCACATGGGTATGGGTCCCTAAAAATGCACTCACACCTAATTCTGAGCATAATCTGCCAAAACAAACTTTTTCTGCCGTTGCTTCTCCGTGAAAATCCACAATCACAACCGGCGTAATTTCTTTTAAGCGTTTAATTTCATCAAGAATTTTATTCCATTGAAAATCAACAATATTTACAAAAACTTTTCCGAGAATATTCAAAACAGCAATCTTATACCCGCCGCATTCAAAAACACGGCTGCCGCATCCGGGGGTATCATCAGGGTAGTTTACGGGACGAATAAGTTTATCGGCATTTTCTATATAAGAAAATACATCACGCTTATCCCATATATGGTTTCCGGAAGTCATAGCATCTATACCGTATGAAATCAAATCATTATAATTTTTTTCTGTTAAGCCAAAACCGTGTGAAGCATTCTCTACATTTGCAATAACAAAATCGTACTCTTCGCGGTGCTGCTCAAGAAAATCTCTAACGGCAAACCGTCCGGGTTTACCTACCATATCACCGAAAAATAAAATTTTTATTGTTTTATCATCACCTGACATAATTTTATATTCCTGAAAATGAGCAGGATAAACCTGCTCATTTTATTATTTAGCTATTTCCGTTGTTCTGAATTCACGTACAACAGTTACTCTTATTTGACCAGGGTAATCAAGTTCATCCTCAATTCTCTTGGCAACATCTCTGGCAAGTTTTTGAGAAGCCAGATCATCAAACATTTCAGATTCAACAATAATTCGAACCTCTCTGCCTGCCTGAACAGCAAATGATTGTTTTATACCATCATAACTGTTTACGATTTCTTCAATTTTTTCAAGACGTTTGATATAAATTTCCAACGTATCGCGTCTTGCTCCGGGTCTGCCTGCAGAAATTGCATCCGCAACTTTTACAAGAACGGCTTCTATTGTATTAGCAACAACATCATCATGGTGAGCTTCTATTGCGTGGATAACATCAGGTCTTTCACCGTATCTTGCAGCCAATTCTACACCAAGCTGGATATGTGTACCTTCCTGAGTTTGATCCACAGCCTTACCGATATCATGCAAAAGTCCTGCACGTTTGGCAACCGCAACATTTGCACCGAGTTCGGCAGCAAGCATTCCTGCGATATGACCGACTTCAAGGGAGTGTTTCAGAACGTTTTGACCGTAACTTGTTCTATAGTATAAGCGACCGAGTGTTTTTATGAGTTCTTTATTCAAGCCCATAACACCCATATCAAGGGCAGCACTTTCACCTTCATCCCAGATTTTCTTTTCAATTTCTTCACGGGCCTTTTCAACCATTTCCTCAATGCGGACAGGGTGAATACGACCGTCAACAATAAGTTTTTCAAGTGCGAGTTTAGCAATTTCGCGGCGGACAGGATCAAAGCTTGATAATACAACGGCTTCAGGAGTATCATCAATAATCAAGTCAACACCGGTCAATGTTTCAAGTGCTCTGATATTACGTCCCTCACGACCTATTATACGACCTTTCATCTCATCATTCGGCAAAGCTACAACAGAAACTGTAGTTTCTACAACCTGTTCTATCATACATCTTTGCATTGTTGTTGAGAGAATTTCTTTTGCTTTTTCAAGTGAAACTTCTTTTATCTTTGCTTCATTTTCTCTGATTAGAGTAAGTTGTTCCTGAGCCAAATCATGTTTCAATTGTTCAAGAAGCATATTTTTTGCATCTTCGGCAGACATACCTGCAATGCGTTCCAGTTCAACTGTTTGTTTTTGAACAATTTCAGCGAGGTAATCTTCTTTTTCAAGAAGTTCATCCAGTTTTCTTTCTACCTGAAGATTTTTGTCGGTATATTCCTGAATTTTATCTTCAAGCATATCCTCGCGCTTCATAAGTTTTTGTTCCTGACGGGCAAGCTCCTGTCTTCTTTCTCTTTCTTCTTCGTTTAATTTTTCTCTGTCATCTTTTAGCTCTTCTATGGCTTTGATTTTAGCTTCTTTTAAAAGAATTTTTTCTTTTTCTTCAAGAGCCAATCTCTCTTTTTCGGTACTTTGCAATACGGCTTTATATTTTGTGCGCTGAATTGCAAGCACAGCGATTAATGCTATTACTGCAATAATCGCAATAATTGTTAAAAAGTCCATAAAGTTTTTTTACCTTATCCTTTTCTATTTTTTAAAATAATACACGCAATGCCCGATACATTTAGCCTATCGAGCGTCTTTTTATTTGGTTATTTAAAAGAATTTCATTGCATATATATCCAAAAAATATTGTCTACTACATCTGTCAATATCTTAACATGGTTATTTAAATTTGTATAGTAAAATTTTATATTTTGATACAGATTATTTATTTTTTTGCCAGACAGTAAAAATTTCCATCTTACCCATAGCACAATTTATCATTTTTTTATGGACAGGAGAAAAACGATGTTCGCGGGTCAAAGCCTTATAAACAGGAGGCTGTTTATAAATAGTTGCAAAGTAAGACGGAACAAAAAGAGTTTCTGCATCGGTAAGACATTCATCTGAGATAAAAACATGATCTTTTTCGTTGTCGCCAAGAATAAAAAGCCCGCCCGGCAATAGTTTATCGTAAACTTTGTCTACAATTTTATCAATAATTTCCTGCTTATTAATATCTGTTCTTATATCAGATTGAAATTCATTTAATGCAAGGTTGTGAGTCGGGATATAAAACGCGTTTCTAAAAAGAATTGCTCCGGCTTTTTTATCAGGGAAAAGTTTGTCTATATCATTTATATCGCCAACGTTAAATTGAAAATTATCTTTATATTTATCTCTGATTTTGAAATGCTTTATTTTAAATTCATCCTCATACATCTGAGAAATAAATTTCAGAAAATTTTCATCATTAATAGGATAATCAGGTTTGCCGGTCTCTTCCATAATTTCATTAAAAGCGTTCACAAGTTCTTTATACTTTTTATCATGCAAAACAAACGGACTTATCAAATAGCCATCGCTGCTGGGGCCGTTATAAACAGTGTAAACACCTTTATTTGCTATATCAATTATATTTTTGATTTATCAAAGCAATATATCTTGTACTTTCCTTTGTTTTTATTATTTAAAATTGCGTGAAGCGATATTGCTTCTTCTCCGTTTGAACATGCAAAATCCAGAATATCAGTTCCTTTAGGAAATTTTTTTCTAAGAATTGATGCAGCCTTATCCAGAGTTTCAACATCACGGAAGAACGAGGTATCACAAAAATTATTCTCTCCCTCTCTGTACTTTAAACTTCCAAAAGAGGGCAAAAATGCTGCCTTATAATTTTCTGATGAAAGCTTTGCACAGTTAAAGCATTCCGATTTGTGCGGCTCATTTTTTTGCATATATTTTGAAACGCTAACGGGTTTATAATAATTTGTTACAGGTGAAATGTTCATAGTTAATTTACTTTCTTCCAGATTGTAGGGACATCAAATGTATAATTGTTCCATCTTGTTGCGGTATAAAAAACAGGGCAAAATCTGTTGTCTTTTCTTAATGCCTGATGAAGAGGGGATTTTTTATAAATTTCGACTTCCGGATCAGCCATATTGTAATCTATGTCATAATTAAACATTGGCACTTTATCGATTATTGCTCTGTTATTCTTCGGGGTATATTTATCTGCAAGATAAACGTGTTCTGCAGGAACTTCACCGATAATAAAAAATCCCCCGACCGGTAAACGTTCATAAACCTTATCAACAATTGAATTTAAGCATTCGGCCTTGTTGACATAAATATTATGTCCGTTTTCAGGATTATGAATCCCAATTGAAAGGTGATTACCTGTCAGCATATAAAAAACATTTCTGAAAAATATTGCGCCAACCTCTTCTTCAGGTAAAAAGCTGTCAATATCATTGATATCCAATTTCTTAAAATCAATATTTTTTCTATGTTCGTTTTTCATTCTGTAATAAACCATCTCCGGTTCATTAATAAACATTAGATTAGGCGCATTTAGCTGAAAATCAGGTTCTGAAGTCTTTTCCATCACATTATTAAAAAAAGATTTTAACTTTCTCAGTGTAGAATCTTCTGTTTTATCAATCAAAAAAGCATCGCCATAATCTTCTATAACCGAATAAATATTTTTATTGGCAATCTCCAGAGCATCATCACTTTTGTCAAAACCGATAAGTTTATATTTTTCTGCATCAGGGAGTAAAGAATACAAAGAAATTAAATCTTCTCCTGTAGAACACGCACCAACCAGAACCGTTGTCCCGTGCGGGAAATTCTTCTTTAAAAATCCGGCAGATGCAATCAATGTCGGAAAATCCCTGTAAAAACCGCTGTGCAGGGGATGACCTGTTTTATTATCAAATCTTGCAAGAGATGAAAAAGACGGACAAAACTTTGCCCGAACAGCATCCGCAGAAACAGAAGCATAAGATACCGCTGATGTATTATTTTTGTGCTTTTCAATCTTTTGCGGGGTATACAAATTTGAACTCATTACCGGTAAAATTTTCATATCAATATAAACCCGCTAAAAATATTTTTTGCTACCCGTCAAAACAATTTACACAATATATAAATGTGCTATAATAAACTTGAAAAAGGAGAGCATTATATGGAAATTAAAATTGTATCAGATGTTCGCAACACAGAATGTGATGTAATCGTTGCAGGTCTGTATGAAGGCGAACAAACAGCACATGAAATTGCAAATACTTATGCAATAGAAAAAGACGGATTTAAAGGTAAATTCGGTCAAACATACCTGCTCCAGACATACGGCGCAATACCTGCCGCTAAAATTTTGGTGATAGGTTTGGGTAAACGTGATGAATTCAATGAAAATAAAATGAGAGAAATTTCTGCAAAAGCCGTAAAAAAATGCCAGCAAATCAAAGCAAAAACTTTAGCTTATGACTTTGAAACTTCATTTGACTACGGCTGGTCAGCAACTATCGGGGCAATGATTGGCAACTATGCTTTTGACAAATACAAATCTGAAAAAGCTGACAGAGTAGACAAAATTATTATGTCAAATGTATCAGAAGACAGCATAAAATCAGGTAAGGCATTTGGTGATGCAATGACATTTGCAAGAGATTTAGCAAATGAACCGGCAGAATTTGCAACCCCAGAAAAACTTGCAGAATATGCAAAAAGTTTTGACGGAATTGAAACTGAAGTTTCTGATTATGAAAAAATTAAAAATATGGGAATGGGCGCATTTTTAGCTGTTGCACAGGGCAGCCCGAAACCTCCTAAGTTTATCCACATGAAACATTACTGCGAAAATCCTAAAAAGAAAATCGCAATTATCGGTAAAGGTATTTGTTTTGACAGCGGCGGACTTGATATTAAACCGCCATCATCTATGCTTACAATGAAAGATGACATGTCCGGTGCAGCATGTGTACTTGCAGTAATGAGAGCATTGAAAGAATTCAACCCGCAGGTAGAAGTTCACGGTATCATTGCGGCCTGCGAAAACATGCCAAGCGGCACCTCATATAAACCGGGGGATATCCTGACCGCTAAAAACGGTAAAACTATTGAAGTAGATAACACCGATGCAGAAGGAAGATTAACTCTTGCAGACGCATTGTGTTTTGCCTCAGAACTCGGCGTTGATGAAGTCATTGATATCGCAACATTAACAGGCGCCTGCATGGTTGCACTCGGAACAGTTGCAGCCGGCATTATGGGTAACGACGATGATATGATTGCAAGACTCATTGAAACCGGTGACAAAAACGGTGAAACAATGTGGAAACTTCCAATGTTCCCTGAATACAAAGACAGCCTTAAAAGCGACATTGCCGATATGAAAAATACTGGTTCCAGAAACGGCGGTGCTTCTATTGCAGGTGTATTCTTAAAAGAATTCGTAAAAGATGTTAAATGGGCTCACATTGATATTGCCGGGGTTGCATATCTTGATAAACCACAAAAAGAACTAATAAAAGGTGCAACCGGCGCAGGTGTAAGAACATTGCTGAATTACATCCTGCAAGCTTAATCCAAAAGAGCATTTGCGGAATACTACATAAATCTAAAAAAAGACCCGAAAAATTTCGGGTCTTTTTACTGTATATCTTGTATTTTTAACTATGCATTCAAATCAGCTTCGCGGGCTTTTTTGTTATTATTTAATTTATCAACAAGCAAACCTGCAGCAGTTAAAAGGACAAGCGGAGCGGCAATAACTGCAGCTTTTCCTGTAGTTTTACCAACTTTTTTAACATCTACACCTTTTAAAGCATCACCGATAGAGTTGAAGAAAGCTTTAATTTTACCAGGCTTTTTAACTGTTTCTTCTGCACCGTCAACGGCAGCTTCAGCGACTTCCGGAGCTTTTTTGAATAAATTAGGAACAGTTTTTGTAAAGAAGTTTGGAACTGTTTCTGTAAAGAAACCAACTACTGCGTTTTTAGCAATATTAAAATTTTCTTTGGTAAATACTTTACCGAGAGCTTCTTTGTTTTCATAAGCTGCAAGACCTGCGGCAGCAGCAATACCAACACCTAAACCGACTTTAGCAAAAGTATTGGTTTTGTTGTACTCATTGCCTTGTTTTGTGTAAGCTGTTTTACCTGTGAATGCAGGGGCTGTTACGTTCATTTGCATAATTTATTACACCTTTCTACTTCAATATATTGTTTTGTATTACCATTAAAATACGAAAATAATTTTTTTTGCTATATTAATATAGGTTTGTTACATATATTAACAATTAATTATTTCATCTGCATCCGCCAAAAACTCTATTAGTGATTGAATCTTAGGAACAGATTTTTTCCCGATTGCACCTTGAATAAGCCCGAGAACACATGCAGGACAGGTTGTCAGGATGATATCGGCACCTGTTGCGATTGCGTTATCAATTTTTCGTGAGGAAATCTCACGGGAAATTTTAGGATTTTTCAAGGCAAATTCCCCTGCAAATCCACAGCACTCATCATAATCTTTCATTTGTACGTATTCCACATTTTCACATTTTTCCAGAAGAACTTTTACAAAATCATCATCTTGTAAATGACATGGTTTGTGGAAAGTAACCCTGCGGAGTTTTTTGAATTTGAATTTAATATTTTGTTTGGAAATAATTTCAAGGATATTTGAACATTGAATATTTTCGCCGTAATTATTAAGTGCATCCTGACAGCTTGCGCAATCGGCAACCAGATAATCAAAGTCAGTTTCTTTAATAAGGCGGAGATTTTTTTCTTTTACTTTTTCATACCGTTCAAGATTACCGCTTGACAAAAACGGAGTACCGCAGCAGTCAAACTTTTTTTCAACAATCTGAATACCGGTATTTTTCAAAATTTTTGCGATGGCTTTGTCCGCTGCAGGATTAATCTCATTTACGCAGCCTTTAAAATACAGTAATTTTAAGACGGGATTTTGTGCGTTATATATTTTTCTTTTCCTGAATAACTTCAAAAATTTAAGAACATTACCAAAAACTAATTCAGACTCTAGAAAAAATATTAATCTGCCCCAGAAAGATTTTTTTGCACACTCATATTTCGCTGCCTCAAAAATTTTACAAACATCAATGTCACTAGGACAAAAACTTTTGCACTTTCCGCATTTAAGACACAAATCGAGGTATTTTTCGATATTTTTATTTAACTTTAAATCACCTTTCAGGACGCCGTCAAGCATAACAAATTTACCGCGAGACACGGCACAGTCGTTTCCTGTAATTTTATAAACAGGACAGACTGACTGGCACAATCCGCATTTAGAGCATTTGTTTATATCACCGGCAAAATCCTGTAGTTTTTTCATACCAGAGATTTTAGCATGAAAGAAAAATATAATAAGTAGAGTTATTAAATATAAAACACAAGAAGAAGAAAAATTATTTTCGGAATTCTAGTCGGACTTCGTTCGCTCTATCGTCTCAAATAACATTTATTCTTATCTTACTTATACAATAGCCCCGTGTGAAGCGTCCTGAACATTTTTCGCATATTTAGCGAGGTAACCTGATTTTACTTTCGGAACGAATGGAGGTAGAGTTTTTTTGCGTTCTTCAAGCTCTGTGTCAGAAACAAGAAGGTCAATTTTTCTTGAATTAATATCAATTTTAATTTTGT
>CALUTF010000038.1 GCA_944323595.1 Candidatus Gastranaerophilales bacterium
CAATCACATTCAAGAGCGTTTATAATAACATCACGTATCATAACCGCCTTTTGTGCCATAAGGTTTGCAAGCTGTTTAGGTGATTTAATAGTCTGCCCCTGATAATCACAGAAATTGCGGATGTGGTCAATCAGTTTCTGATACTCTTTCTCATAAACTTTAATCTTGCCGTTTACAATATCAGCAACTTTAACGGTATCAACATGCTCCCCATTCACAAAGAAACGAAATTCAAGATAATTGGTAAGTATCAGGTTATCGAGGCTTGCTCTGTATCTGTCGAGCTGTTCGGACTTTTCAACAACATCAAGATTTTTATCAATGTCCTTAGCTTCAATGTATCCTATAGGAATGTTCTTTTTCTGTATTATATAATCAGGAGCACCGCATTTTTGTCTGGTAGGTTCATTGATAGCCTGAACACCTGTAACGGTTCTTTCAATAAAGTCCTGTAAGTCACCCCTAAAGCTGTGTTCTGTAGTCTTTCCAGTCTTAAACTTTCTGATAATTCCATCAAGATACTTCTCTGTCATAAATGGATTATAGCATGAACATTATCTATATAGGTCTTATGTTAAGATATGAGGCTGAAAAATTTTAAGGTTATTCAGGGGTAAAATTTCATATTCACGTAATGGTGCGTAAAGTGTAAAGGATTGATATTAAAGAAAGACAAGATAATTAAAGGTAAGGGTATAATAATTTTTATTTATACAATGGATATTAGATATGAGGGGCTATTTTATGGCTTTATATGTATCAATAATTCTTTCGTATTCATTAATGAAAGAATTATTTTTCACAAGAAGATTGTAAATCACTGCGTACTTGATATGTGAATTATGTTTTTCATCTATACTCGGTACTGTTTCCGTATTTTCTAAACGTTTTATATCCTCATTAAACAGGTTCAGTTTTTGCGTATTATCTAAAGATACACGTAATTCTTCTATGAGCATATTATCAATTATAAAGTTCTCTAATAATTCAATTAATGAGGTCTTTTCTCCTAAATCTAACTTCGCAATAAAATTTTCAGCTTGATAAAGTAACATAATCCAGACTCTAAAGAAATCTATATAAGCAGGCTGTAAGGATAAATTTATAGTCGATGGTGCTGGCTTAAGAAGTTTACTTATATCTGAATATTTGAGTGTACCATTACCGAAAATTCTATCATATGCACCTTTATATTGACTGAGATAAATGTAAAATAAGTTATTTAATCGTATAATTTCAAGTTTCTGTTTCTGTACAGTATCGTGTTCTTTCTTGAATGCAAAGATTACATCGATAAAAGCGATTGTAATAAGTATGCTAGCTAGTTCCGTAACAATGTTTGCCTTGTATTCATCATTATGAAAAAAAACTAGGATTAATATTATGGCAAGCACTAATATCGAGGCAATCCATAAAGTCGGATTATATATAAATCTTTTCAAATTATTATTCATTGTATTTATTCTCCGTATTAAGAGTTATTATCCCTAATTTTACTATAAAATAGTATTATTTACGCACACTCCAGCCCCAGAGCAATCCTCATGTTGTAATATTCCCGTGTAGAGTCTTTCATTATACTGATAAGTTCTGTGTAAACACTCATGTCTGCTGTAGAACAGGTGTTTTTATCAGGTAAAATTGGTTCCAATATAGTAACGTTAACGACATTAAAAAAGGGATAACAATATGTTATCCCTTTTTTAATAAGCTTGAGTTGCGAGAACTTTAATTTTCCGTATGTGGATTAAGAGAAATTGCACCCGGAGTGACAGAAGTCTGTATAGTAAAAGACATTAAACGAATCTAAAGCGTTGGTTAAAAGACAAAACTTGTCTGACGGACATTGAAACAAAGAAGTATTTTAAATTTTTCCGGTATCAAAAAATTCTTTAGGGTATTCAACAATAGCATTAAGATTTGTAGATTTATCTTGAAGATTAATTGCCATAAAACACTCGTCAGGTACATCAAACGGACTTTGTATACCGAATGTCTTAGCATGAACATATCCAAAGCGCGGATAATAAGATGGATGCCCTAACACTACAGAATATTCATACCCTAGAGATGACGCTATTCTATGCCCCACTTTAATAAGCATTCCGCCAATGCCCTGTCTTTGATATTTTTCAGCCACAGTTAAGGGAGCAAGCGCAAGCTGTGTCGTCTCTCCTACTTTTACTTTTGTAAAAAGTATATGTCCAATAATTTCATTTTCAAATTCGGCAACAAGAGAAAGTTCAGGAATAAAACCCTCACTTTCTCTTAATCGATTAACTAAATTATGTTCATCACCGTCAGTATGTTCTGCATGCGCAAAAGTATTTTTTATTAATTCAAAAACTTTATTTTCATCTGCACTGTTTTCCTGACGAATTTTTATACGGGTCAACATCAAAAATCCTTGCTACTGAATTTAACGTAAATATTTTAAATAAATATATACAGTACTTAATATAAGTGAAATTAGAACAGTAACAGAACCGTATTTCATAAATCTCATGAAACTAATCGGATGCCCGTCTTTTGCAGCCTGCTCTGAAACTACAACATTAGCAGCCGCTCCGATAATAGTCAGGTTCCCGCCAAGGCATGCTCCTAACGATAAACACCACCACAATGGATGTGTATATTCAGCACCCATAACCTTTGAAATTTCAACAAGCATCGGTGACATAGTAGCTGTGTACGGGATATTATCAATAACACCGGAAATCAAACCTGACGCCCAGAGTATAAGCATGCCAGCTGCGGCTTGTGAGCCCTGTGTTACATCCAGTATCCACTGTGCCATAAGTTTAATACCACCGGAAGCCTCAAGACCTCCAATTATTATAAACAAACCAATAAAGAATAAAATTGTATTCCATTCCACTTTCTCGAAAATTTCATTCGGTTTTTCAAACAACAACAGTACACCAGCGCCGAGCATTGCAACAAGATAAGTATCTATATGCGTAATATCGTGTAGAACAAAACCGGTAATTACAAGAGTAAGCACTATTACAGAACGAATCATTAAGGCTTTATCCGTAATTGTTTTTGAATTATCAATATGTTCAACTATAGCCATTTTTTCTGGTGTTGTTTTAAGATTGTGTCTGAAAAACAGGTACATTGCAAATAGAACAGCGGCAAGAATTACAATAATAGGAGAGGTCAATTCATAGACAAAATCCATAAATGAAAAACCGGCTGCACTTCCTATTATGATATTAGGAGGATCCCCAATTAATGTAGCTGTACCACCTATGTTGGAAGCAAAAACTTCTGTAATCAAATACGGTACAGGATCAATGTCAAGCTGTCTGGAAACAACAAAAGTAATCGGAAGTACAAGAATTACTGTTGTAACATTATCCAAAAAAGCACTTGCTACTGCTGTAAATACACCGAGTACCACTAAAGCTTTTACCGGATGACCTTTAGTTTTCTTAAGTAATTCGTTTGCAATCCAGTTATACATCCCGCTTTTTGTTGAAATCAAAACAATAATCATCATTGATACCAGGAGGAAAATTACACTGAAATCAACAAAATTGATAAAGTAATGCGGGTTTAAAATTCCGTCGGTAGATTTAGACTGATTAACCAGCCCTAAGAATATAGTTAATCCGGCACCCAGGAGTGCAATAGTAACTTTCGGAATTTTTTCTGTTGCAATAAAAATATATGCAAGAATTAAGATACCTGCAGATATGGCAATACTATGAGATGCCACATAAGAATATAATAAATCCATTTTAACCCCTCTCTTGAACTTTATTTTTTATAATTCATAACGGCAGCAATTGCAAGAGCTACAGAACTGTCATCATTAGCAGCAGCTCGTTTAACGGTAGCCATTTCAGGAACAGCTTCAGGGAATTTAGTATTAAGATACCTCATAATAACAGCCATTATATTCATAGCTAGCACGAGGATTATAAGAAATCCAAAAACCATGCCCATCCCCATAATTGATACTATAACACCATCTTCCAATAATTCTAAGCTCATATATTCTCCTTTAATTTTGTTATTAAAAATTTTATCTTATTATAACATAAAAAATTATTAATCTCTACACGTGAACAATTCATCAAAAAGTTCAAGAGCTCGCAAAATTGCTTTATCCATATCATAATATTTATAATCCCCGAGTCTTCCAAGGAAATAGACATTCTCCAGAGTTTTTGCTTCTTCTTTATATTTGTTGTACAGTGCAATATTTTCTGTTTTAGGAATCGGGTAATAACGCTCATTTTTTCCCTGTTCATAATTTTCCGAATATTCTTTAGCTATGACTGTTTTATCTGATTTGTCATTCAAATAATATTTGTACTCATGTATACGTGTAAAATCATAGTTACAAGGATAATTTACAGTCGCGTTTGATTGGTAAAATTCTCTGTCGTATGTTTCCATTTTAAAATTAACGCTTCTGTATGGCAATTGCCCGTATTTATAATTGAAATATTCATCAATAGAACCTGTATAAAATACACGTTTAAAATCACCTTTTACATCTTTATAATCAGTATTCAGTTTCACCTCTATATTCGGATGATTAAGCATTTTTTCAACAACTTTTGTATACCCCTCAAGAGGAATCCCCTGATATTTATCCTGAAAATATCTGTTATCCCTACTCATATACACCGGCACCCGTGCAGTAACTGCGCCATCAACTTCCTCTGGAGTATTACCCCATTGTTTTGTTGTATAATGCAGGAACACTTTTTCATATACATAATTTGCAAGAAATTTTAAGTCCGCATCATCCTGCTTTTGAAATTCCAGAATGGGCACTTTTTTATTATATTCAAATGTTTTTAACAATTTTTCTTCAAGACGTTTTGCCATTGTTTCTGGAAAAACATCGTACAATGTATTAAAGTTAAACGGAATAGTCGTTTCTATACCGTCAATTACTGCAATTACCTTATGCATATATGTATTGAAATCAGTAAATTGCTTAAGAAAACTCCAAACTTTTTCACTATTGGTATGGAAAATATGTGAACCGTATTTATGTATCATAATACCGTTTTCATCGCGATAATCATAACTATTTCCGGCAATATGATTTTTCTTATCAATCACCAGAACTTTTTCTCCGAGAACCGTTGCTATAAGATTTGCCATAACGGCACCGGAAAAACCGCAGCCTACTATAAGATTATTATTTTCCATTTATATTTTTCCTTTCATTATTAATAATTTTATTCTATCGAAAAAATGAATTTGTTTTTTCGCTGTTATATTTTTAAATTTTTCATAAAATTTATCCGGAGAATTCATAAGCAGCATAAAGTCTTCTCTTGGTATGCTCTGAAAAAACTTTTCACTAATTTCTTTTTTATCATAAAAGATTTTAAAATCATTAAAAAATTTATTTACAAAATCTTTTTTAAAAGCTGTATCGATACGGGTTAAATTCCACATATAAGCGTTGTATTGATTAATTAATTTCTGAGTATTAAATATATTTTTTCTTTGCGGGTATGCGTCCAGAAATTTAGTAATTTCTTCGTACTCATCGCACACACAGTAAACTTTATCAGGATTTTTTACGGAGGAAGCCGCATTATCCTGTCTGTAATAAATCAAAGGTTTATCAACAAGAACAATTTTATCCAGACTTGAAAGAACCTTAAAAGTAAAGGACATATCCTGAAAAGAGGCTCCCGGAGTTTCCAAAAATTTAATATTGTTTTCTGTAAGAAAACTTTTTTTATAAATACCTGCCCAAACACTTGCATGTGAAGTAAACAGTTTCAAATTATCACTCGTTTTTGAGATTTCTTTTTTAGCGCAACGGGAAAATAACTTACTTTTTTTACATAAATTTTTATCTTCCCACATGTTATAAAAATTACATTTTACCACAGGGCAGCCTGTTTCCTGTGCTTTTTTGTATAAAATTTCATAAATATGTTTATCAAGAATATCATCCGGCTCAAAAATTGCAATATATTCGCCGGCAGCTTTTTCAATCCCTAAATTAACAGAAGCACCGTATCCTGAATTTGGTTTATCAATAATTTTAATTCTTTCGTCTTTTGCTGCATATTCTTTTAAAATTTCAAGACTGCTGTCAGTAGAGCCGTCATTTACGCAGATAATTTCCAGAGCTTTAAACGTTTGTGAAATCAAACTGTCTAAACTTTTACGCAAATATTTTTCTGTATTGTAAACAGGAATTATAACTGAAATTTTTACAGGATTATCCAACCTTAACTCTCCTTTTTGATAACAACAAATCCAAATTAGCAAGAATATTATCAGCCGTTTGATTATCCGAAATTGTTACCGCATTGTATAAATTGCTGTCAGGCGCCCAGGATTTTACAACATTTATTTTAGACGGGTAATAATAAAAAACATCCACAACAGGGCATCCCACAGCGTTTGCAAAATGCATAGTTCCGGTATCAACACTTATTAGAGCTTTTATATTCTTTAATATCACGGCAAGTTCCCTAAAATCTGTCGCATCCACCAGATCTATAAAATCTATGCACCCGTGTTTCTTTATATTTGCAGCATAATTTCTTGCAACAGAACCGGCACCGAGAAGTATTACTTTCCTGCCTGATTTACTTAACCGCTCTATAATTTCAACCGAAAGTTCCACAGGCATATCTTTTAAAATAAAATTACTAAACGGGCACAGTCCAATAACATCATTTTTTAGAACAAGTTCAGCAATAGTTTTTACTATCGGAGTATCAACAATTCCCGGCTCATAAACTATTGGCAAATCTTTAATTGATTTGCCGGTTAAAGGTTCAATGAGAGCGGAACTTTTATCTTTAATATGTTCATACTCATTCATCTTATACTGTTCTTTTGTATGTAACAGACTGAGCAAACCTTTAGCATGAGAAACTACATGCTTTGCTCCAAGAAGTTTAGAAAAAATAAGATTTCTGTCGTTTGCATAAATCACAAAAGATGCGTATGGATTTTTGTACGGGAAATTGTACAAAAATTTAATCCAGCCTTTAAGAGTATTATCTTTTTTCCTGTCAAAACAAACGACATCATCCACATCTTTTTGATAAAGTGCAACATCCCGATATAAAGGATTTACGATAAAAACGATTTTGGAATCAGGATAAAAATGTTTTATATTCTGGCATAAGGCATTATTAATCAGAATATCCCCGATACAGGCTGTATTAAAAATAAGAAAAACTTTTTGGTTACTTTTCTGCATTTTCTTCCTTTAAGACATCAAGTATTTGCGGATAATACTCTAAAATTCTCTTATAAGCTTCATCTATAGAAATTCCGACACTGGAATCCTTAGTTGAAGCTTTATTAACTTTACACAACCCGTGCTGCTGGGTATTTTCCACATAAATAACTGACTCTTTCTCGCCTTTGACAACTTTAATTTTACGATGATTCAAAACAGTCATAGCCCAGAACCATACATCATCATGCGTTGGCAAAAGTCTTTTAAAAAGAGAAATATCAGCAACATCTTTATAAAGAACATCAGGCGGATACAAAACAGCCCCATAACCTATTTGCCTGTTAAAATAACTTGTTTGCGGTGTTCTTCCACATTTTTTAATTTTATCCCCATCAACAAGTTTTGTATGCTGAACTCTATGGGCATGAACGGACATTTTATCTTCAAGATAAGAAGTATAAAGAGTTTCAACCGTGTCAGATGCATAATAAATATCATCATCTGTTGTTATAACTACAGCTTGCGGATATTTTTTCAGAGTAGGAATAAGTTTTTTATATGAACGCAAGTCCTCACAAAATTCAATTTCCAGCCCGAAATGCTTCAATGCAATGAGCGCACGCGGCAAATCATTTTCTTTATTAGGAAATTGTTCCTCGGCCAGCCATAAAATTACTCTGTCAGGCTTCAATGTTTGTGTAAGGAGAGTACGTATAGTTTTTTCTACGGAATTTATTCTGGCAGGAAAACTAGTCAGAGATACAATAAGTTCCGGACTTCTCTTCTTATCGGTGACTCCATTTGATTTTACCACCGGACAAACATATTTATAACCATGCTTAAATTTTATTTTTATTCCCAAAAATTTAATTACATAATGGCAATCTTTATCGGTTATAGAAAATAAAAAATTACTGATGTTCATAATTTCCATATTTTTACATTTAATACATCACTTCAACAACATTATCACAAATACTTAAAAAAATCTTCTATTTAAAAAATCTTCTTTTTACCTTATTTTTAAGAGATTCTTTAGCAAAATTAATAGCGTCAATTTCGTTAGTAAATATCATATCTTTGCCTATTTCATCAATCAATCCGTGGCGGTCAAGCTGAGAAAGAAGTTCCTTGCCGTTCATTACAAGAAGAATTTTAATATGCTGCGCTTTCAAGCGGGCAATAATATCTTCAAAAGCAAAAATTGCAGATATATCCAATTTGTCATCAGTATCATAAGCAAGGATAAGATATTTAGTCCCGAGGAATTCATCAAATTTAGAAATCATCTGTGTTGCAGAGCCAAAGAAAAATTGACCGGAAATGTGTACAACACGAATTTTATGGCGGTAATCTTTTTCAAGAACTTTCTCCAGTTTCATAATATCAGAGTCGTAAACAGTTTTTTCAATGACATGAGCCTTATCGGCAACACGTTTGGCATACAACAATGCAGCAAGCACAATACCGGCGCCTACAGCTGCAATTAAATTATAGAACACAGTCAGGAAAAATACCGTAAATAAAACATACAAATCATCTTTAGGCGCAAGTTTTATAACCTTTAACAGTTTTGTATCAATTATGTCGTATCCGATTTTAATCAAAATACCCGCAAGAACCGCAAGCGGAATTTGAGCAACAAATCCTGAAAATTTAAACAACAGTAATATTAATACCAGCGGATTAACAATTGCGGCAATTTTCGTAGTTGCACCTGCATTAAGAGCAGCAACCGTCCTCATCGTCGCAGCAACACCGCACATTGAACCGGTCATTGCACAACAAATATTGCCTATCCCTTGAGAGGATAACAAAATTTTAGGGCTTGTCTTGGTTTTGGTAAGAGAATCCGCAACCAGACCGGTAAGCATACTTTCTGAACACATTACAACTGCAAGAATTATTGAATAATGAAAATACGCGATAAAATTATGCAGGTTTGTTGTCGGCATGTGAAACTTCGGCATTGATACGGAAATTTCTGATATTCTTGCAATATTTAAGCCTAATTTTATTGAGATTAAAGTACAAACAATCAGAGCGACAATTTGCGCCGGAATATATTTGTTAAACTTTTTCGGAAAAGTGAACACAATGAACAAAGTCATAGCGCCTATAAGCAGAGCATCCGTATTAATCGAGGCAAACCCGCCGAATAAATCTTTAACGCATTCAATTGTATTTGATAGAGTCGGTTTTCCTAACAGCGGATTAAGCTGCATAATAATGATAATAACGCCGACACCATTCATAAACCCCGATATAACAGGATATGGTACATATTTTACAATATTAGGAAACGGCGTAAGCGCAATTATGACCTGAATAATCCCCGCCAATAGCATAATAAAAATAACCAGATTAACATCTCCGGTCAAAGAATGCATAATAGAAGCAATCACAATAGTAACAGGACCTGTCGTGCCTGAAATCATAGGCACTTTTGTCCCTAAAATTCCCGCGACAAAGCAGAGAATAATAGCACCCCATATCCCTGCACTCGCTCCGAAGCCTGTTGCAACCCCGAAAGCTAATGCTTGAGGTAAGGTTACTATTGCGGAATTTAAGCCCCCTAAAACATCGCCCGCAAATATTTTTAAACGTGTTTGTATATATTCACTGTTTATCATCAAATTTATTTTAACATGAAAAAAAGACTATACCTTTTGAGTAAAATATGATAGCATAATTTTAATGATTATATTAAATGAAATTTTACTAATTGCATCTGTACTTTTAATAAGCGCCATAATTTTTAACAAAATAGGCGGGAAAATAGGAGTACCATCCCTTGTAATTTTTATTCTTGTAGGTATACTTGCCGGTTCTGACGGAATTGGCGGAATATATTTTGAAGACTACATGTTTGCACAGTCTGTCGGAATTGTTGCAATTTCGTACATCTTATTTATGGGCGGCTTAAGTGTTGATATTGATGAACTGAAACCGGTATTTACAGAGGGTGCAGTACTTGCAACACTTGGAGTTTTTGCAACCGGAATAATTGTAGGGGTTTGCAGCTATTATTTTCTGAATCTTACATTTTTACAGTGTATGCTTCTCGGGGCAATTATATCCTCAACTGACGCGGCGGCTGTATTCAGTGTGTTGCGCTCAAAAAGTATAAGCCTTTCACATAATTTAAAACCGCTTCTGGAGTTTGAATCAGGAAGTAACGACCCTATGGCTGTATTTCTTACTGTCGGCATTATAGGGCTTATCACAGCACAGCTTGACGTAACGTCTTTAATTTTTGACTTTTTCAAACAAATGATTCTGGGATGTACTTTCGGTTATTTGATTGCAAAAGCTACCGTGTGGTTAATAAACAAAATTAAACTGGAATATGACAGCTTGTATATTGTAATAACACTTGCATCTGTACTATTCTGTTATTCATTTATATCAATGATAGGCGGAAACGGTTTTATAGGAGTATATGTATGCGGACTTGCAATGGCTTCAATGAAATTCGTCAACAAGAAAACCCTCGTCAAATTTCACGACGCGCTTGCATGGATAATGCAGATAGTAATGTTCCTTATTCTGGGCTTACTGGTCAACTTCAAAGCAGGATTTGCGATGACAAAACAGGCATTTCTTGTGGCAATGGTGCTTACGTTTATAGCACGTCCTATAGCAGTATTTTTGACAACCGTTCCGTTCAAGAGAAGTTTCAACGAAAAACTGATGATATCCTGGGTGGGTTTAAGAGGAGCTGCACCTATTGTGCTGGCGACATTCCCGCTTGCGGCAGATATACCTAATGCTGTTGAAATATTCAATATAGTTTTCTTTGTTGTATTGATTTCAGTTTTGCTGCAAGGCACAACTATTCCATGGCTTGCGAAAAAACTTCATGTCGATGCCCCGCTTGAAGACACTTCATATAATTCAATTCTTGAATTTGACGGACAGAATACAAACAAAAAAATGATAGAATTTACGGTTCCGGATAATTCAAAAGCAGTCGGGAAACAAATTTATGAACTTAATCTGCCAAAAGGCGCACTTGTAAGTCTTGTTTACAAAAAGAACGCACCTAAAGGCGGAGATTACGTAATACCTACAGGAAGTACCTGTATAGAAGCCTGCGACGTCTTATTCGTTCTTTTAGACGGTCAAAAAGAACATGAAGTCCGCGAAATAATTTGTGAGCCCGTTGACAACGATAACAATAAAGACGGAGAAGTTAACGCTTAACCGTGATTCTTTCAAGGGCACGCACAAAGCGTACTATTTTCTTTTCACTGTCTGCAGTTATCGAATCCACCAGAACGGTTTTACAGCCAAGACGTTTGCCGCACAAAACATCTGTCAAAGGTCTGTCACCGACAAGCACAGCATTTTCAACTTTAACATTATGATGTTTTAAAAATTCTGTCACATATTTTGTTTCCGGCTTTGCTGCATTAAAAAGCAGCGGAAAGTCTGAAACTTTTTTAACTTTTTCTATATATAAAGGATTTTTGTTATTTGATACAACAGCAATAAAAAAGTCTTTTCTGACCTTATCAAGCCATTCCAGAACTTCGGCAGAATAAACTCCCGACTTTGACGCCATCAAAGTACTGTCCAAATCAAATAACATAGCAGTAATACCCTGTCTTTTTAAATCTTCTAAATCAATATCATAAATACTTTTTAAATTATAATCAGGTTTAATAAACATGTTCTTTTACTCCAACTGTACGCGCCAAAGCATATTTGTAATCTTCAGGGCTACGGGAAAACTTGATATAAACTTCATCGTTTGTATTCCCAAGCTCAACATCTTCACCGGAATCGTTTCTTATTCCGTCGACAGTTGCCGTAAATTGTTCGTGCGGGGTAATTATTTCAACCTCATCATGCAGCAACATTTTATTTTTAATTTTTACTAAAAAATAACCGTCGTCCGTAACTTTTCCGTCCCTGAATTCGCATAAGAAATCCGCACCGGCAAGCCCTTTTGAAATATCATAACTATAACCGTCAGACGGGTGCTCACCGAGCGCAAAACCTGTTGTATAGCCTCTGTTGCCGACTTTTTTAAGTTCAACAAAATATTTATGCAAGTCAGCATCAGGATTTTCACGGGCTTCATCAATAGCCTGCCTGTAGGCTTTTGCAACAGCAGAAACATAATACAAACTTTTTGTACGCCCTTCGACTTTTAATGAATCAACACCGGCTTCAATAAGAGCAGGAATATGTTCAACCAGACACAAATCTTTCGGGCTCAAAATATGAGTGCCGCGACCGTCTTCATTAATTTCATAATACTGATCCGGTCTGGTGCTTTCAACAAGTTTATAACTCCAGCGGCAAGGCTGCGAACAATTACCGTGATTTGCTTTACGTTCACCGTTTGTAAAATAGTCGCTCAAAAGACAACGGCCGGAAAAAGAAACGCACTGTGAGCCGTGGACAAAACATTCCAGTTCAATATCAGGCACCTGACGTCGAATTTCCGCAATATCTTTTATTGCAAGTTCGCGGGCAAGAATTACACGGGAAGCCCCCAGATCGCGCCAGAATTTAACACTTTCGTAATTAAGCGTATTGGTTTGTGTGCTTACATGAATAGGCGTTTCCGGCATATATTTACGAACAAGATTAAACACCCCGAAATCACTCAATATAACCGCATCAGGATTAGCATCCTTAAATCTGTCAATGCAGCTTTCAAGAAGCCTTATATCATCGTTAAAAGCAAAAATATTCAACGTAACATAAGCTTTAGCACCAAGTTTATGAGCAAGATCAACCGCATATTTCAAATTATCAAGAGTAATGAGTTCGCCTTTTCTCATCGCTCTCAAACTGAAATCAACGACGCCTAAATATACTGCATTTGCACCATATTTTACTGCATATTCTAACTTTTCCAAATTGCCCGCAGGCATTAATAATTCTGTATCCCGCATAGTTGTATATTATCCTAAAGGTGATAAATAATCAACTAATCGGGTGATGCCCAAATTTGATAAATGTAGAAAATAAAATAAAGACCAAAAATTAAATGGAGAATATACATTATGCAAACAATCGAAACCGCAACTGCAACCCTTAAAGAAATCTGGAATTACCAGCATCCTATTATGCACACATGGTTTGTGCTGAGTTCTGCATCAATATGCTTTATGTTCGCTCTGCTGTACTTTGTACTCTAACCGGACATCCAAAAGTGCCAGATACAAAATAAATATGAAAACTGCTGTTCCGCTCAACGGAAAATTATTTCAAAACTAATTTATTCTTTAACTCCGCCCTGCATAATATCATTAATAAAATATTTTTTCCCCAGCAAAAATACACCTATGACAGGAATTGTGCAAATCACGGAACAAGCAAGCAGCTCACCCCAGAGTGTAACCTCTCTGAAGCTGCCCTTAAATATTGCCAACCCCACAGGAAGCGTTCTCATACTTTCTGAATTTGTCACGATTAGCGGCCACATAAAACTATTCCAGCTTGTAACAAACGTAAATATAGCAAGAGTTGCAACCGTCGGCAGAGCCAGCGGCAACGCAATTTTATAAAAAGTCTGAAAAAGATTACAACCGTCGATACGTGCAGATTCTTCCAAATCTTTCGGGAAAGAAAGAAAGTACTGCCGCATTAAAAACACCCCAAATCCGCCGAATAATGCCGGCAGAATTAAAGCTTGATACGTATCTATCCAGTTAAATTCCCTCATAAGAAAAAACAGAGGAATAATATTCACCTGCGGCGGTACAAGCATTGTAATAAGTATGAGCAAAAACAAACCGTTCCTGAACGGGAATTTCAGTCTTGCAAAAGCATACCCCGCCATAGAGGCAAAAATTACCTGCCCGATTGTGGTTAAAAGCGCAACCAGCAAGCTGTTGAGAAAATATTTACTTAAAGGGATTGAATAAAATACATTACGGTAATTATCAAAAGTTAAATCCGTATGGATAAAATTTCCTGCGCCGGTAAAAATACTTGCTTCATTAGTAAAAGAAAGATTAACCATCGCAAAAAACGGATAAAGCATACTTAATGCAATCCCAATAAGCGTCAAATACCCTAGCCATAACCTCAAATTTTTCATACAACAATTATAACAGGAAAGTCATAAAGTTAACATCAGGTTTTTCCACTTTCTAAATAAAAAAGGAGGCATAATCCGCAGGTCGTGCAGAACAAATATTGAAATTATTTGAACATCTAATACAAGCGACATTTTGAATGTAGAAGAGCCGTCCAGATGCAAACATCATGTTTGCACTAAAAAAGCGGAACCTGAAAGATTCCGCTTTTAAATGTATTAACTATACTAACAAATTATTTTTTGTATAATACAGCTCTACCAGCATCAGTTGCAGGATAAATACCTTGATCGTAGAATACAACCGGATAAATATCTGCAGGGCTGTCAACTACGCAGTTATCACCAGCGCCTGAAGAACAAACTGTTTGTCTGTTAGGAGCTTTTGTACCGTTAACATCGATAAAACCGCGGCAATCTGTGTCAGCAGCTGGCTCACCATCTTCCATAACGTTACCCTCAGTACAATTTTGAGCACTTTTGTTGAATGTAAACATAATACCGTCATTAAAGAATACTGTATAGTTAGATGCTATACCAGTTGTACCAGCAGTACTTTGAGAATCAACGTCTGAACCTAAAATATAGCTGTAACCAGAAATTGCACCATCCTCAGTTCGTACAACATTTGTTCTGTTATTCAACAATGCAAATACAGAAAAATCACCTGAACCTGTACCTGTTGAAGTTGTAGTACCTAAGTCGTAATCATCAAGAGCTAAGTTTAATACTACAGCTTGAGAAATTACAGATAAAGCTTTTTTGTAAGCTGTTTTGTATTGAGCACCGTTAGTAGCATTCATCAATGTAGGCATTGTCATAGCAGCTACAACGCCGATGATACCCAGAGTAATCAATACTTCTGCCAAAGTAAACCCGAAACGTTTTGTCATAACTTTTTCACCTTTCTTTTTAAGTAACTATGTACATAATATTTTTTCAACTCTGCTTTCAAACTCTGATTTACTCTCTAAATAATCAATGCATGAAAACACCGAAACGAGTTGTTATAACCAAAATATTACTCTTTATATATCTATTTTAACCTATTTTATAGCTTTTGTCAATGGGATGGCTACGTCATTTGCATGATTTTCCGGCATCGCATCCAGTCAAAAATGCCATATATCAGCTAGTTAAGCCTGATTAATTCTTTAGAATTAGAATGTAATATTTTTGTAAAAATAGTACACATTTCTTTAAACTCTGTAATATTACGTAACATAAGGCTAATTAAATAAATATCGCCTTTTGAAGCTATTCAAGAAGTTTAAAAATCTTTAAATAGCCGGCTTTTGTAGAAAATTGTGTTTCCCTACGTCAGATTGTACTCTGTGAGGGGAGGGAGCAAGGGAGGAGGCATACGCTCGCCCTGTCAGTATTTTGGTCGGATTAGTATGAATAGTCCCCCTAAAAATGTAATCGGTCTGTAGGACATTTCAAGTATGCCCAACCGACGATTTGAAAATCGGGTATAAAAATAAACGTGAAAAAGGAATTTTCCAGAGACGTTACTGGGAACATACAATTACTTCAGAAGAAGAATTAAACAATCAAATCAATTACATTCATTACAATCCCGTTAAACACGCTCTTGTAAATCAAGTAAAGGACTGGCAGTATTCTTCTTTTCATAAATTTGTAAAGCAAGGTTTATATGAAAATGATTGGGGCAGCATAGAGGATATTAAAAATATTAAAGATTTAGATTTTGAATAGTCTTCATCTTTGTTATCTTCAGAAATTTACGAATTTTAATAACATGTTTACAAGAGATTTTGTCTGTGATACATTAAAATTTGCGGATGTAATTGGTAGAAAAGTCCGCAGGCTGGAACGCTTAAGCCGAAATATTTAAGTTCCGCCGGGTGTAGATATACCATAAGGAGAAAAAACTATGTCACGTATCGGAAAATTACCTATCGAAATTCCAGCAGGAGTTGAGGTAAAAATCGAAGGACACGTCATTACTGCAAAAGGACCTTTAGGTACTGAAGTTGTAGAAATTCGTCCTGAAATCGATGTTAAAGTTGAAGACAATCACGTAATTGTTACAAGAAAAGATGATTCAAGAGAAGCTCGTTCTTTACACGGTCTTTCAAGAACTTTGATTGCTAACGCTGTTAAAGGTGTTAAAGACGGTTTTGTAAAAAATCTTGAAATCCAAGGTGTAGGTTACCGTGCTCAAATGCAAGGTACTACATTAAATATGCAACTGGGTTATTCTCACCCTGTTGATATTGTTCCTCCTGCAGGAATTACAATTTCTGTAGAAGCTAACACAAAAATCAGCGTAAAAGGTACCAACAAACAAACTGTAGGCGATGTTGCCGCTGAAATCAGAGGAAAACGTCCACCTGAAGTTTATAAAGGAAAAGGTATCAGATACGAAGGCGAATACGTAAGACGTAAAGCCGGTAAAGCTGGTAAGAAATAATAACTAACCGGAGTCGGCTGGTAATGAAAGTATCTTTTTCAGGTATATACGATATCAGATTCCCTTACGGCACAACTGATAAGGAAATAGATAAAAAATATACGGATATCCAAAGTTATATTAATGAAAAATATTCTCGTATTAATGAGATGTTTGGAATTGAAGTAAAAGATAGTTTCAATATTCAAAAAACTGATAAAAAGCTGGCTGATAAAGGTATCAGACTTTCTACTACTGTTGATAATCCTTGGATTTTGTGTGATATTTTTGACAAGATAGATAAAGATTTTGCGCAGCAGTATGTAGATAAATCTAAAGTCGAATTAGTATTGGATACAAAAGCATAGCCCGCATAAACCCTTGAAAGTGGTTTTTCAAGAAGGTTTGGGTGAAAGGAGAAAATAAAATGATTAAACAAAAAGCAAGAAAACCACAAAC
>CALUTF010000039.1 GCA_944323595.1 Candidatus Gastranaerophilales bacterium
TTTTTTGCGTTCTTCAAGCTCTGTGTCAGAAACAAGAAGGTCAATTTTTCTTGAATTAATATCAATTTTAATTTTGTCGCCGTCTTTAATCAGAGCAATAATGCCGCCGTTTGCCGCTTCCGGACAGATGTGTCCGACACAGATGCCCCGTGTGGCTCCCGAAAATCTTCCGTCAGTGATAAGCGCGCATTTTTTGCCAAGCCCCTTACCGACAAGAAGTGATGTCGGTGCCAGCATCTCTCTCATGCCGGGACCGCCTTTAGGTCCCTCGTAACGAATTACAATAACATCGCCGGCTTTAATTTCATCATTTTCCAGCGCAGACATTGCATCTTCTTCGCTGTCAAAAGTTCTGGCGCGTCCTTCAAACTCATAACATTCCGGAGCAACGCCGGAAGTTTTTATAACACAGCCGTCCTTTGCAAGATTTCCGTACAAAACAGCAAGCCCTGCCTGTGTATAAGTTGCTCTGTCATACGGAGGGATAATTGATTCATCCGCCCATGCTGCATTTGCTATTGTTTTAACCGACAAACCTGAAACCGTTGCGGTATCAAAAAGAAACTCTTTCAATGATTTTAACACTGCAGGAACACCGCCGGCATTATGAAAGTCAGTCATGGTAAGAGTTGATGACGGATTAATTTTTACAATCTGATGAATTTTTCCGCTCAATTCTTCAAAATCATTAAGAGTAATATCAATTCCGCCGGCATTTGCAATCGCAAGAGTGTGCAGGAATGTATTTGTAGAACCGCCGAGCGCTAAATCTGCAACAATAGCATTTCTTAAGGATTCTCTTGTTATTATATCAGACGGTTTAATATCATTTTTAACAAGCTCAACCACCTGCATACCGCTTTCAAAAGCTATTCTGCGCTTTTGAGAAGATACAGCTGACGCTGACGCGCAATACGGAAGGCTCATTCCCATAACTTCAGCAAGACATGCCATTGTATTTGCAGTATACATTCCCTGACAGGCACCGGCGGACGGGCAGGAATTTTCTTCCAATGCAAGCAGGTGCTCTTCTGTAATTTCACCTTTTCTAAATCTTCCGACAGCCTCAAATGAGCCTGTCACCATAGTTAATTTATTTTCACCGCGGCACATACCGTCCAGCATAGGTCCTGCTGTCACAATAATCGCCGGAATATTCAGTCTTAATGCTCCAATCAGCATCCCCGGAGTAATCTTATCGCAATTTGAAAGCAACACAACACCATCAAGCTGATGCGCAGCTGCAACACTTTCCACACAATCAGCAATCAAATCCCGTGACGGAAGCGAGTATCTCATACCGCTGTGCCCCATTGCGATACCGTCACAAATTGCAGGGACTCCAAACACAAAAGCCTGACCGCCGGCACTATGGATACCTTTTTCTATCTGACGCTCCAAATCACGCATTCCGATATGCCCCGGAACCAGATCGGAAAATGCACTTGCAATCCCTATAAACGGAGCATTCATGTTTTTTTTGCTTATGCCCGTAGCCATCAAAAGCCCGCGGTGCGGAGTTCTGGCTATTCCTTTTTTTATATTATCGCTTTTCATAATTTTTCTACCTTTATAATATTCCAATCTTCATCCCACTCAACCGAACCGGATAGGTCAATATTATGGTAATGGTAAGGATTTTCAATTAGCTGCTCAAATTCCTCGCAAGAGAAAATCAGACCTGATTTATATAATCTTTTTATTATATCAGGAAGCAGTGTTGTGCTTCCTGCGATAGTTCCATCTGCAGAAGTTGCTTTTACTCCGTCATAAAAGACTTTTTCTCCGGCAAAAATCATTTCTTTTTGGGAGCTTCCCGTAATAGGAAGTGCATCACTTATCAGGATAATTTTATCAAGCGGTTTTGTTTTGAAAAGCAGTTTCAACGCATCGTCTGAAACGTGCACCCCGTCTGCAATAATCTCGGCATAAATGTTATCGTCAATTAAAGCAGAGAGAGCTGTTGATTTTCCTCTATGAACAACTCCGCTCATTGCGTTGAACAGGTGGGTTGCGCCTGTACAACAGGATAAATCACCGCCCTCGCAGTGTCCTGCCTGAACTTTTACACCTTTTGACAACAGATATTTTGAAAGCTCGAAATCCTTGTCCAGTTCCGGAGCAATAGTCACTATTTTGATAAAATCATCTTCTATAAGTTTATAGTTTTCTACAGCCGGAACAAGAAAATGTTTTACGTTATGAATACCTTTTTTTTCCGGATTTAGAAAAATCCCCTCAAGGTGCACACCTAAAATTTTTGCCATATCTGCCGTTTGAATTTCGGCAGCAGCTTTAATTACATCTATAGCGCGGCGGGTATTTTCAAGTGTATCGGTCACTATTGTCGAAAAAATTCCTCCAATCCCGTATTGAAGTATTTTCTTTGAAAGTTCCAGAACCTCTTCAACGGTTGCTGTATTAAAATCAACACCGAAACATCCGTGAAAATGTTGTTCAATTAATAATTTTGTTTTCATAATATTCCTCATAGAAAATAAGAATATATTTTGCGAACTGTATCATATAAATAACAAGTTTTAAATTACGCTGCCTTCAAAAACTTTTCTGGCTTCTTCTCTGTCATCAAAATGAATTGTTCTGTCTTTGAGAATTTGATAATCCTCATGACCTTTTCCGGCGATAACGACAACATCATTATTGCCCGCAATAGTTTTCAAAAGCTGAATCGCCTTGCCTCTATCGGGTTCAACAGTAACTTTGTCTGAATCTACAGATTTTAAACCTGCAATAATATCAGTGATAATAGTCTGCGGGTCTTCGCTTCTCGGGTTATCGCTTGTAATAACAATTCTATCGGCAATACGTTCGGCAATTGCGCCCATTTTAGGACGTTTAGTAGCATCACGGTCGCCGCCGCATCCGAATAGACAAATCAGACGTCCGTCTTTTGGTGTGATTTCTCTTGCTGAATTTAAAACATTTTCCAGACCGTCAGGCGTATGTGCGTAATCAACAATTACAAGCGGTTTTTTCACGACAACTTCAAATCTTCCGGCAACCCCTTTGACGCTTTCAAGCGCTCTTACCGCAACATCAAGATGAATTCCCATTGACATCGCCGCTGCAACGGAAGCCAGCACATTATACACACTAAACATTCCGTTCATGTGAAGATTGACTTTCTTTTCTCCCTCAGGAGTCACAAGGGTAAAAGTTGCACCGTTCAGAGAAAATTCAATATCTTTTGCCATAATATCTGCGGATTTTTTTACGCCGTAAGTAATTTTTCGCACCCCCTCAGGTACTACTGATAAAAATCTTTCGCCATAAGAGTCATCAACATTTATAACAGCAAAAGCACCCTCCTCCAGATGTCTGAAAAGTAAAGCCTTTGCTTCAAAGTAGTTTTCCATTGTAATATGATAATCCAGATGGTCCTGTGTTAAATTTGTCAACACAGCACCATTAAAACGGCATCCGCCGACTCTGTTTTGTTCAAGTGAATGAGAACTTACTTCCATAACAACATTATCAATCTTTTCGACATCTTTAATCATTCTCAAAGTTGCCTGAAGTTCCGGAGCCTGCGGTGTTGTATGTTTTGCATCACGATATTCTCCCGTAGAGGATAACTTATACCCGAGAGTACCGATTAGTGCACACTTTTGTCCGTTTTCTTCCATAATTTTTTGTATAAGGTGCGTTACGGAAGTCTTTCCGTTTGTACCTGTTATACCGATGAGATTAAGCCCCTTTGACGGACTGGAATAGAAACGGTCAGCTATATCAGCCATTTTATGACGGGTAGAAGATACCATAACCTGTGGAATTTTTATATCCAGAATTCGTTCTACTAGCAAAGCGGCAGCACCATTGTCTATGGCACTCTGAGCAAAATCATGCCCGTCTGCGTATTCTCCCGGAAGACAAATAAATATATCACCTTTTTTTGTTGTTTTTGAATTATAAGAAATTCCTGAAATATCTACATTTTTAAAATTTGCCAGATCCTTGTAATCTAAATGCTCAATTAATTCTTCAAGTTTCATTGTGTTTATATCTCCTAATTAGTCTTTTTATCTGTTTTAACCTCAACTTTGTCCGGTTTAAGGTTCATAATTCTTGCAATTTGAGAAGCTACTTCCTGGAAAACAGGACCAGCAACTGTATTTCCCCAAATAGCGCCAACTTTTGCGCTATCAACCATTACATATATCAAAACCTGCGGATCTGATGCCGGAAGATAGCCTATTGTAGAAGTGTAGTTATAGTGAGTATAACCTGCGCCGTTTTCTTTTGGTTTGTTAGATGTACCGGTTTTGGCAGCAACATTGTATTTATCCATCTTGATAGACGATTTTCCGTTATTAATAGCAGCTGCAAGCAGTTTAGTGATTGTATGCGCCGTTTCAGGTGAAACAACCTGAACTCTCTGGACTTTTACAGCTTCTTCTTCAGGTGAATATTTTATAACGTGAGGAGTAACTCTGACGCCGTCATTTGCAAGAGCTGATACAGCGGAAATCATTTGCATAGCAGTGACAGATGTTCCGTAGCCGTAAGCCATCGTAGCCTGTATACCCTGATCCCAACGCGGCCAGTTTGGTAGAAGTCCGACTGATTCTCCGGGCAAATCAATTCCCGTACGCTGTCCGAAACCAAATTTTTTCAAATAGTCATAAAATTCTTTAGGGGACATCGTCTTAGCTATATTAATAGAGCCAATGTTGCTTGAATGTTCAAATAAATATTCAAGCGAAATCATCCCCGGATAAGGGTGTGTACTATAGTCATAGTTTTTAATTTCCCATTTGCCTATAGACATCTTACCTGTATCAAGTACTTCGGTGTTTTCCGTAATTTTTCCGGCATCCATTGCACTTGCGACCGTAATGGTCTTGAAAGTAGACCCCGGAGGGAATACATCCGTTAGTGTCCAATTTTTAATTTGAAGCGGTGTCGCATTCCGGTAATTATTCGGATCGTATGTAGGATACACAGCATAAGCAAGAATTTCGCCGTTTTTAGGATTCATAACGATTACGGTTCCACGAAGAGCTTCTTTTTCCGTAATCATTTTCTCAAGCTCTTTTTCACAAATATGCTGGATAGCCGCGTCAATTGTCAGGGTAATATCCTGCCCTTTAGGGTTCATTGTAGTTGCAACCGCGTCTGTCGAAAAATCATAAATTATCTTACCGTCACGTGTCCGTTGATATTTAACAGGATTTTCAACGTGCTCAAGTTTTTCTTTTGCCGTATATTCAACCCCGTTTGCAATATCCGCATCAAAATTATAAAATCCCAGAACATGTGCAGCAAGTGTGCCTTGAGGATATTCCCTTGTATTTTTTTTACCCATACTGATTTCACGCAAATGGAGTTTGGAAATTTCTTTTGCTGTATTTTTATCAATATCTTTTTTGATTGTAATAACAGGTCCGGGTTGTTTAAGCTTTTGTGCAAGAACATCTTTTGGAATTTTCAAAATCGGCGCAAGAGTTTTAGCAAGTTCTTCCGGCGATGAATCATAAATCTCAGGGTGTGCATAAACGTCAGAATAAACTTTATCCGTTGCAAGTTTTAGTCCTGTTCTGTCATAAATATCACCACGCATTACAAACGAACGGTTCACACGTTGTTTTTTTGCTCTTACGCGATATTTGCCGACATCAATTACCTGCATAAAAAACAGATAAACTGCCAGTGAAACCGCAAAAAATATAAAAAATATCTGCAAGCAATAAATTAGCTGCTCAAACCGTTTTGTACGCTTTTCCGCGCGTCTTGCTATTTCACTGTCAGAATCTCTTCTTCTCAAATCCTCTTACCTCTTCCCTTTTATAATTTTAGCATAATAACTTACAAAAAAACTTTCTATTAAAAAATATTAATAAATTATTCTTTTCAAAAAATGAGGACTATAATTTAGGTATGAAATTAAAAATAATTTTTACATTTTTAATATTTACGCTAATTGTGCCGCAGGTTTTTGCGCTGGATGTTGTTTACCCTCGCAAAAATCAGGTTACGATAAATTCAGCGTCAACCTTTTTTATCGGCTCATCTAAAGTCGGTGTGCCGCTTACCGTAAATGGTGAATACGTGAGAGTCCACCCCTCCGGCGGGTTTGCGTATGTTGTAAATTTACGAGACGGCAAAAATACTTTTGTCCTGCAATCCGGTGATGAAATTAAAACATTCATTATTGAAAAACCGGCAAGACGGCTATCATCAGGCAAATACACTCCGCCGCCGCTTGTGGAATATACTTCAAAGAAAAATTACTATATAGCATCGGATGGAGCCCCGCTCAGACAAACGCCGATAGATGCGGGAATTAACAGATTATCACATTTTGAAAAGGATGTACCGCTCCTCATTGACGGAGAAAAAAGTAATTTTTACAGAGTTGTTCTGAATAATAATGAAAAAGCCTGGATTGCAAAAACTAATGTAAAAGCTTTTGAAGGATATCTTAACCCGCCTGCTGTTGTTTCAGGCAGAACATTTACAGAAGATGATAAGTATTACACATTTACTTTTAGTTTAGACAAAAAAACGCCTTATGTTATGACAGAAGGGCAGCTTTTTACTCTGAAATTTTATAATGTAAAAGATTATCCTGATAATACTTACGTGTTTACATTCCCTATACACGGCAAACTCTACGGGTATCAGGGCGCTTATGACGGTAACAAATTTATCCTGAAAATACGAAAATTTCCGGAAATAAATCCGGATAAACCTTTGAAAGGTAGAGTCATCACAATTGATGCAGGTCACGGCGGGCATGAAATCGGCTCAATAGGTTGCTGCGGACACAAAGAAAAAGATATTACTCTTGCTATTGCACAAAAATTGGAAAAAGAGCTGCAATCAAGAGGGGCAACTGTTTTTATGACCAGACGTATTGACAATGATGTCAGTCTGAAAGCCCGTGTAGATTACGCAAACAGCAAAGATTCAGAGATGCTGATTAGTATTCACGCTAACGCTCTGCCTGACGGCGCAGACCCGAACAAGCACAGCGGAACCAGTATTTTTTATTACTACAATCAGTCAAAACCGCTTGCTGACAAAATTATAACAGAAATGACAACACAAGCAGGCACTAATAATGACAAAGTCCGTCAGGGCAGTTTGGCATTAGTCAGAAATACCAATGCTTTGAGTATTCTGATAGAAGTTGCCTATATGATTAATCCGGAAGACAATGCAAAACTTATTGACACAGCCTTCCAGCAGCAGTGTGCAAAATCTATTGCTGACGGCATAGAAAAATATTTTACTACGGATACTGTGCTGCCGGGAAATATTAATTAACCTAATTCGCTTGCTTTTTTAGCAGTCTGTTGAATTACGTCGTAGAAAAGTTTGTCTGAATTTTCTTCATTCATAACAGATATTCCGACAAAGGTGCAGCCGCCTTTTGTTGCAACATTATCTATCAAAGTTTGAACAGGAATTTCTCCTCTGTTCATAACCATTTTGGCAGAACCGGCAGCAGTCTGGGTCGCAAGCATAAGTGATTTTTCATAATCCAGCCCCAACTTCTCACCTGCTCGTGCCATATCTTCTATAACTTTGTAGAAAAATGCAGGGCCTGAACCGGAAATAGCAGTAACTATATCTATTTGGTTTTCATCAATTTCTATACATTTACCTATACTTGAAAGTAACTCCATAACAAGCTTAGCGTCCTCTTCAAAAGCATAGGCGCCGCGGCAAATACCGCTCATTCCCTCAAGAACCAGAGCAGGCGTGTTAGGCATTACACGAATCACACGATTTCTGCCAATTACAGATTCTATTTTTTTTGTACTAACTCCTGCAGCGATGGAAACTACAAGTTTTTCCGGAGTAAGCTCTGATTTTATTTCTTCAAGAACATCAGACACATAATTCGGTTTTGTTGCAATGAAAATTACATCCGAATTTAACGCGAGCAATCTGTTATCTGTAATCACGTCAACACCCAGCCGAGCGGAAGCCAATTCCGCAATTTCACAATTAACCTCTGACCCCTTAATCTGTGAAGCAGGAAGAAATCCGGAATTAATCACTCCTTTTATAATTGCACCTGCCATTTTACCGCATCCGATAAATCCGACTTTCAAAGATTTATTTTTGTTCATATTCCGTAACCTGCCTCTCTTTTTGTGTTGACTAATATTTTTTTTTATTTTAACATAAAAAGCATACGACAAATATAATTAAAAGGGAATTAAAAATGAGACGTACACTAGAAGGAACAAAGATTAAAAGACAACACGTAAGCGGATTTAGAGCAAGAATGGCAACCCCTGGCGGCAGAGAAGTTTTGAACAGACGCCGCGCAAAAGGTCGTCACAAACTTGCTATCACAGCTAAAAAACGTGCTTAGTCCGGATGCGGAAGGGTAGCCCGACGCTGTAAAAAAATTAAGGTAAATCGGATGTTACCGGAACAATATCGTTTAAAAAAGAAGTCCGCATTTACGGCAACATATAAAGTTAAAAACTCCACCCATAAGGGCGGAGTAACTTTGTTTGCAGGGATTAAAAAGAAAACAGACGCCCCGACAAAAGTAGGCTTTGTGGTAAGTAAAAAAACTCACAAAAGAGCGGTAAAAAGAAACCGCCTAAAACGTTTGATGAGAGAAAGTTACAGACTGCTTTTAAAAGAAAATAACCTCGGAAACTCGCAAGATTATATGTCATTAATTTTTGTGGGAACTGAGCACGCCTTAGACAAAGATTTTAAAACAATGTATAATATAATAAAATCTTTAGTAAGAGGAATAAAATGTTAGAAGGCTGGTTTGTAAATAATGTACTGATGCACAAAGAAATCCGTGCATATCCGCCTCAGCCGCAGGAAACTTCAGGGGTAGTCCACGGTACTGATGCGATTTACCGGTATTCATTAAAAGAGTCTGAATACCCGACACTAATAATTATAGATGCGATATCTGACGGCAGAGGGGATATAATTCCTCCGGGACATTATGAACTGGCACTTTCTGACAGCATGGACTTCTTAATTATAATGCAGTCCAAACAGCCTATTGCCGTTGTGCCTGTTTTCAAAATAGAGGAAGATAAAACCACTCTGGATGAACAGCGAACACAAAAATACAAACGACGCCAGAAAAAATTAGAAAAAGAACGTGCCAAAACAAATAAAAAACGTGCAAAAGTAGGAATGCCGCCGGATGAAGAAATTCCAAACATGGATGCAACTATAGAATACAATGAAAAAGGCGGATATTACCTGATAAAATATGAAAAAGGCACCATAAAAGCCTGGGGAGCAATAAAAAAGATATAATAATTGTAAGTACTTGATTTTTGATTTTCAGCATTTAATAATGGCATGTAAGGGTAACATTAATATAGTTACTAAACAAAAGAATAACGCGGGATGGAGCAGTCTGGTAGCTCGTCGGGCTCATAACCCGAAGGTCGTTGGTTCAAATCCAGCTCCCGCAACCATTTATCAAAAGAGGGTTTCAAGGTTTTTGGAACTCTCTTTTTTAATAGAAAAATAGCTAATTGTTCCCAAATTGTTCCCAAGAAAAAATATTATATATTATCTCTTTTTAACAAACTAAGTATTTTAATTCTATCTAATCTAAAAATTCTTTCTTCTTCTCTTAATTCGCATAAAGCATTTACATATACTTTTTTTTGAAAAAGCGAGTCATTAATTTCACATCCTAATTTTATACTAACTGGTAGTATAATCCTTACAGTAATATTGCCATTTCTATCCTTGTACTGAATTAACAGTCTATATTTATTTTTTATTGCATTAAGTATTAAATATCCTTTTTTTAACTTTTTGTTTTTATCTATTTTAAATCCATAATTATCAGGGATATCTGTATGTAAAAATTGAAACTTAAATTTATGAATTTTCTCATGACAATTAACACACAAAGGTATTAAATTCCCAATTTCGTTTGTTCCACCTTCTCTTATGGGAATTTTATGATGAATATTTAAATTATTTGTTGAATTACAAAGAAAACATTTACGCCCATATTTTTTATATGCTCGCTCTTTAATATCATCCCAAGTTTTTCCTTGTTTAAATCCACTGGTATTTTTATTATTAGTAAACGTATTACTAGAACACTTATTTGAAGATCTTTTATTTTCAGCTCCTGAAAAAAGAGCGGATATGATACTTAAAAATATACATCCTAAAATGAATTCCATTTATATATTATATCAACCTAAATATATCATATAGTCCTCTATTATATTGATTATTACTTTACAAATTTACATTAATTTATCAATAGCCCGTTTACTCTTTTCATACACATCAGGCATAAGGTGTGCATAGGTGTTCATGGTAACTTCAAAAGATGAATGTCCCATCTGTTTTTGTATGTATTTAATATTTAAATCTTTTGATATTAAAAGACTTGCGTATGTATGCCGCAAGTCATGAAATCTTATCTTTTTTACTCCTGCTAATTTTAAGATTTTTCTGTATCTTCTGCTCATTAGGTTGTCTGCGTCAAGTGGTTTTCCGTTCTTCTGAGTGAACACTAGATTCAAGTCATTTTCTACTGCTGATTTTTTGTATTGTTTCAGCACCTGCATTAGTTTTGATGGCACTTGTATATCCCTTATTGAATAATCTGTCTTTGGTGTAGATAAAACGCCTTTATACAATGCTTTTCGAACTTTGATAATTGACTTATTAAAGTCTACACAATCCCATGTTAGCCCAAGAACTTCGCCACGTCGCATACCTGAATAAATTGTTGTAATCAAAATCGGATAAAAATCAGGATATTCCTTTTCTGCAACATCTAGTACTCTTTTTATTTCATCTTCTGTAAGAAATTCCATTTCCTTTCGTTGAACTTTAAGCTTTTTTACTCTGCTAACAGGATTGTACATCATATAGTTATTATTTATTGCCCAGTTAAAAGCCGTTCCCAATGTTGTAAGTAAATGATTAACAGTTTTGTTAGAAAGCCCTTCTTTAAGTTTGTTTTCCATAAATCTATTGATAATAACAGGGGTTATATCAACAAGTTTGATTTCTCCAAAAAAGTCTTTTAAATGCAGATTGAAATGGTCTTTATAGCCTCTTATCGTTGAAGGCTTCAGATAAATTTCGGCATGAAGTTTTATGAATTGTTCCATAAGCTCTTTGAACTTCATATTGTTGTCATTACTTGTTGCTAGACCTTTATTATAATCAGCCTTTGCAATAGCTTCTTTTTGTTCGGCTTCAGCTTTCGTTTTAAACCCTGACTTTTTATGACGTTTGCCGAAAACGTCATAAAAGTCATACATCCAACTGCTAAAGATTTTTTCTTCTTTATCATTTTTATAAAAACGTCTTTTAACCGGCATAAAGACTGCCTCCTTTTGCAAGGATCTGCTTTATATGTTCTTCGGTCAGTTTTATCCTTTTCCCAACTTTAATACATGGTAGGAGTTTTCTATAACTCATGTTATAGAGTGTTCCTATAGGAATATCTAACATAACAGAAACTTCTTTTAGATTATACAGTCTAGGAATATTTGTTCCTGAGGTTAATTTCGTTGCTTCATATCTATAATTTAACATTATTTATCTCCTTTTTATTACTTTATTACTATTTGTCTGAAAGTATTATAAGGGTTTATATAACAGGTAATATAGATTTATTACCTGTTATATTACGTTTTTATTTTATGGTGTATCTGCCACTTAAAATTGCTTCCGCATAAGGATGTTTTGTAATATCTAAAACAACCCCGTGCCCCCTATTATCATTAATATTGATAGATTGATTAAATTTTATTATTTCGTATAGTTCAGATTTTACTGGCTTGACTGCACTTGTACGGATTTCTTCACTCTTATCTTCAACAAAATATCGATTATATGCCTTAAATACGGCGACTTTATGAAATTTGAGGATTATTTTACCATCAATTCTCTCAACTGAGTACTGGTTATAACTGGTAATATGCCCATTCCAAATGAGTACAGGGAATGCTTCCAGTAGTTTTTCAATAGGATTCTTATAACTTTTGAAACGGGAAATACAATCCATAACATACTGGTTAAGCTTATCTTGAGGAAAAGTTAGCTGAGTCCCTGCAATTTCAGATAAAACTTCATATCCTGTCAATGCTATGGCTATTTGACTGAGCATTCTGTCAGAGCCATTTGCATATTGCATTTTTAGTTTATTTTTATTTCTTTCATGTTTATTTTTTATCTCATCAGGAGAGTATTTTAAAATATGAGGCAAGATACAGGATAATTCTTCTTTAGCTTTGCCAAAATATTTAAAATTTTCAGGTGAAAAATTTAAATTGTCTGCATTTAAAAATAACATTCGGTTAAATATTTCAGGTTTTTCTGCAGGCATTACGTTTGATGTAAAAACTAATGGAGAACAAGGGGGTAATGCTCCTGATTCTTGGCCATTTTTGCCTTTATCTTTTTGTCCGCCGATTGATATTTGCTTTAGCATATCAATAAAGTTATCACCTGATAGCCTGTATCGACTTATATCGTCAATCACACAGGGGATACAATTATATGCATTAAGAACTTGTTCTATGCCAACAACCGTAGAACGTGCCGCACTAAAGAATGATTTATCGCAGCCATAGATTCCGCAAGCTAAATTGCATATTTCTGTTTTTCCGCCTTCGGTTTCCCCGATAAATCCAACGGTCCCAAAACCTTCATTAGGCCAAAATCTATTATAAAAAGCTGAAAGTGACATAAAACATATTGCAAAAGGTGGTTCAATAGCTCCATTCCAAGCAGAATAGACGTTATCAAATAAATCCGTAAGGACTTTTGAGATAGGTTTAGCGTTATGATAATACATTGGCATGTTTCGTCGTACTCTTTTTTGAGCACGTATATACCGGTTATCTGTATTTTTAATATTTCTGTACTTATCTATTTCTCGATATAATTTCCCGTCAATAAATACTGCATTGCCCCAAAGCCAATCATTTTTATCAAAATCAATTCTTCCACAATTTGTGAATTCAGCTACAAACTTATTAACATTTTCGGTTTCTTGTTTTATGAATTCTAATACTTCTGGAATATTAAAATTGCACAGACAACCTGTTTCTTTTCGGAATTCTTTAACATCATAAATCTTTTCAGGGGCAAATACAGCTAGTTTAATTTTTTCTGAATTTGCACATTTGATAGGAATTTCATATTTAGTAATAACAGCTTCTCCAGTTCGGTTATTCGATATCGTTTCAACTTCCGCACAGTCAACCGGTACTCCACCGAGTCCAAAAGCTACGCTTACCTTTTTATCTTTTCGATTTACAGTTACAATACCTATATAATCTTTTATAATCATCAATCTAGTCTGATCGCCTTTTAAATTGACAGAATCATCTACGTTATATACTTTATTATTGAGTAAACTGATATCTTTATAAGAAAAACAGTTTGTTTGTAGGTATTCTTCCAAGGGAATTAATCCTAAATCTGTTGGATTCGTTATGCTGTGATATTTGTTACCTGACATCCTTATTCCTCCTCATTATTTCTTCAGCTTTCGGGCAACCTTTGCAAAGTTCATAGTGATTTTGTGCAATGTAATTACACCCACGATATATCCCTGCTTTACGTGATTGCTCTATTTTCTTTTGAGTTTCTTCAAACGTATATTTAGGATAATCCTGCGATAACCAGTGAATAAACTCATCAGTTGTAGTGTTCCTTGCAAGCATATTGACTCCTGAATACCATACAGGCTCCTTTATTTCTTCGGAGTGCTGTTTCAGATACGCTAGAAATCTACAGCTTACAAGCATTTTATTGTAATTTAATTTGGTGTTCTGAGGAAAAGTTTTATGCTTCTTTTCTGTTGATACACTTTGTTTATAAGTAGAAGACTTACCTTTACTATTAATAAAGTCAAGCCATTGAGGTGATAACTTGGCAAATTTATAAGAGCCATCTGCATTAACACCGTTAATAATTTTGTACTGATTGCCCTTAAAATAACTTGGTGCACATACCACATAGCCATTCTTTTTAAACTCGACACCATCTGCTAAATCACAATTTTTTACATTGTCTAAAATTCCATCGGCTTTAACAAAAATATGTAATCCGCCATTTGTTGGAGTGAGTTCCGTATAGGTATCAATTTCACCGAATTTCGCAACTAGCTCATTGTATGCAATCAAACCATCCTTATTGTGCCTATCTACATCTATACAGACAAGATACGATAAAGGCAGGGAAATGGCTAAGTTATAGCCATTCCTTAACCATTGTGAAATCGGTGCGTTGTTAATACCACTTTTATATCCATGTTTTACAGCTCCGAGTTTGGTGTCTGAGTAAACAGGTAATGTCGAAATGTCTTTGAGAGCTAATTCAATCTGCTCAGGCGTTAATATTGTAGTTGTAGTTGAGATCTCCGGTATTATCATTCTTCATCACCCTTCCTTTGTTCAGGCAGACCTGATTTACTAAATGGATTATTTGCTAACTCAAAACAAGACTGACAAACAATACCTTTTGGATATTTTTTGGCTGTTTCCCATATTGAGTCAATTTCCAACGGATTAATATGCTTAATGCCGGGAAAACAGCTATTTAAATAATCTGCAAAAATTTCTTTGGGTAAATCCAAAGTAATAAAGATATTAGCAGCAATTTGAATAGCTAGACCATTATCTAGGCATCTATTTAGGAATTTGCATTTTGAATTCAGATACACATTAATTTTATCAGCAACTAACAAATCAGCTGATTCTGCATATTTTCTCCAATCTACATTCTCAAAGGCTTTCTTTATTGTATCTGGGTCAATTTTTTTGAAGAAGGTAGCTGCTATCTTTACTGGACATTCAAGCTCATATATTATGCTTTCCTCTCCTGCACCAATAAATTCATGTGCTCCTTCTTCGAGAAGTTTTCGGATATTATTCGACTCATTATTGTCTGCTTCAATACGATATTTTGCATATTCGATGCAAAACTTATTAAAATTTTTAACTGCATTATTCATAATTCTTCTCCTTTCTTTGCAGTTTTTCGCAAGCCACGCTCACCTCTTTGAGGTGTATGGCTCTGAATATTACGGAATTGCAAACAAGGAGTTAAAAGGACTTGAAAAAACGTATAATTTTTTATATTATATATATAGGAAAATTTATGTGTCGCTTTGAACTCCTTGTTTGAGGCGATTTTTATTTTGGTTTCATCTGCATTTTCTCCTTTCTTACAGCGACTATTTTTAGTTAGTTAAGAAATGTTACTTGCTGTCGTTTCCGTAGATAACTTTTTTATTTATATTTTCATAGTAACAAAATATACCCTCAAAGTAAACACTATGAGCGTATTTTGGTACAAATCATAATAACTCTAAAAGCCACAAAATGTTTCTTAAAAACACTTAATAATACAAAATAACACCTTATAATTTTATTTATCTAAAATGCAAAAAAAGTAGTGTATTTTTTATCAGGATTTGCCTGATTAACAATAAGTAAATCTATTGCAGAATCAATTTCAAAATTATAGTATGGACTAGAGTCTTCAATTTCAAAACTACCATTAAAAAATTTTTTATTTTCTAAAACGGTTATGTCATTTGCATTAAAAGAACTTGAAACAAGTTTTTGTTCTAGAGATGTATAAGCTTTTTTAACAGCTTCTCTTATTCGTCTTTTTAGATCTTTAATTCTTTCATCAGCTCTTTGTTCTTCTGTTAAATTCTGTCTTGATTTTTCTTTTGTATGTTTACAACCAAGAAGTTTAAATAAACATAATGCACTTATACCTTTATCATTTCTCATTTCAGTTGCATTTTTGACTAAATAATATAATAAATTGTAATGCATTCTATCTAGGTTGACTCTAAAATTAAAATATATAATAGCAGGCTCATTAGGTATAAATATCAATGGATAATCATAACAAATTTGCTCAAAACGAAAATTATCATCTGAACTCATATTATCAATTTGCTTAAATGTATAACCATCTATTACAGTTGCTTTATATATCATAAATTTATGATACGATAAAATCCATAAAAAACAAGTCTAATAATTTATCACATTATCTAACACATCAGACAGATACGTTTTGTAATACTCTCTCAATTCCGCAGGCTTTTGGATTTTGACGTTACACCCCCATTTAAAAAGCTCTTGGCAGATTGCATAAGTTCCGCCTGATGTAAATTTTACCTTTATATTCCCGTTTTCAAGCTGTTTCATCTTCTGTGTCGGGTGAAAATGGTAGTTCAAAACATCTTCTGCTACTGATTTATCAAATTCGAGTGTTATATTTAAAGGCTTTTCCTGATAAACTCCAAAAGAATTGTTGCAATAATCAGTCAGTGAAAAGTTTTCGTCTTTTTCAAAATATTCATCTAAAACTGACAGATTGCTGATTTTATCTACCTTATACTGTCTTAAAGCATTCACATAATCGTTAAATCCGACAAGATAATATTTATCTGCAATAACAAGCCCGTATGGATTGAGCGTAATGGTCTTTGTTTCACCGTTTATCGGATAATCAAAACGTATTTTTTTAAATGCAAGCATAGCAGACCTTAATTGTTCTAAAACTTTCGGGTCTGCTTTTGCTCTTGAATACTGTCTTACTGCAAAACCTTCTGATTCCAATATGGCTGAAACATCTGTATCAAGTGTTCTCAAATTCTTTTGAGGTGTTAAAGCCTTAATTTTTGCAACAAGTTCATCAAGCTGTTTTTGCTTGTTTTCATCAGTTGACAAGCCTTTTAAGTATTCAAGGTTTGCAAAATCATCTGCTGTAAAGGAGATTAAAGCATTCATTGTGCCTTTAACAAACCGCCAGCGTTTCTTCTTGTCAGATGTTGGAACTTCTTCAACTTTTTCAGGAAACAAGTCAAACAAAAGTGCTTTCATACGTTCTGCGGAACGTCTTGAACACTCAAAATGCTCTTGAATATCATCTATGCATAGTCCGCAATAGCTATTCTGAAACATCATTGCAAGTTCTATTATTTCTTCGGTTTTGTTTAGTCTTGACATTCTTTCCCTCTTATTGGT
>CALUTF010000040.1 GCA_944323595.1 Candidatus Gastranaerophilales bacterium
CTTGTCTTGTAGTGTTATAATAAGGGTTTTAACCCATTTTAAAAAGTTCGAGCATTGACTCTTAACCCCCACCATAAAATACCAGATGACTTTTGTTGTCTGGTATTTTATTATGCGTCTTGATGATAAGAAGCTTCAAACTGAAGTTCTGCTGATTTTTGTACGTACGACGCAGAATGCGAAAGAAGTTAGATAAAATTAAACACATCTTTGCCGGCAATTTTATTCTTATTATCAGGCTTTAAATAAATATAAAAATATGCAGTAGCATCAATATTACCGGAGGCAATGAAACATAATCCCATACCGTTCGCCAGAATATAACATTTTGGGTGACCAGTTAGAGATATATTATTATTGTATTTAAATCTGTTAATACTATCTGATTTAGAAAAACTTCTGACAACTTTAAAATGTTTTTTTAAATATGTTTCAAACACGGCTTCACTGAATTCATAAGAGTAACCATTGACATCTGAAAAATCTTCATCACCTTTCCATATATTAGGTAGAAAATCAAATCCTATACCATTTTCAGCTTCTGCCATTTTAAATGCATTTGAGTACCTACATTTCATAATATAATATCATTTATATACAAATATTGTCAATATAAAGGCTAAATCCCCTGTAATATAAAAATTATCTTTTTATTGATAATTTATTAAACAAAACAAAAGAGTTTGACATTCAAATCAAACTCTTTGTGATAGTTATCGTATTTACGTTTCCAGCTTACAGTATTATCGTAACAAACTATCAAAGCGACAGGTGCATCAAAATGGTAACGTGTACAATTTTTCAGCTTATCTAAAGCGTCTTTGCTTTTAAGCACAAGTATTCTTTGCGGCTGGAAATTAACAGCTGTAGGTGCCACGCGGCCGGCTTCAAGAATTTGGTTTAACTTATCATCTTCTACAGGCTTGTCACTAAACATTCTTACAGAATAACGCTCTTTTAATAAATTCATCAAATCCATAAACAATATCTCCTTCTTTGAATAAATTTATTATACAACATTTGCCGGAATATTAAAAGTTAATGGAAATTATATAACAAATTCCACGGATGATATGAAAAGTTCGTCATTCTGAGTGCTTTAGCACGAAGAATCTTTTTTTATTTAGATACTTCGCTAACGCTCAGTATGACGGAATAGTTAATATTTCATTACAAGAACCCCGCCTCGAAATCACAGATTTCAGTCCGCCCGTAAATGGAGGACAAGGTTTAATATTAACTATGCAGATAAGGGCTGTCGTTATCTTTTATAACATAACCTTTTATCTTTTTCGCTGTCTGGTTCAGATACTCAAACGCCTGTGCCAATGACTTCGGGAAATGACGCTCTAAATTGACAGTCCGCTCTGCAATTTGCGGTAAATCCTGAATTGAACTTTGCAGTGCATTAGCTTCAGCTAGCACTTCGAAAGTGCCGGAGGATGAAAAAGGACGCTGCGAAATAAAATAATCAAGCGCGACTTTTTCGGAAATTGTTGCTTTTTCATCAAATTCTTTTAATTCATCTGCAAATACTTTATTAAATTTTTGGTTATGGGAATATAATGCGGTTCCGTCATTAACTGTCATGCGCTGCTTTTTAAGATCAATAACCTCTTCCAAATAGCCGGGCATATCCTTGGAATGTCCCAGTTCATGTTTTAATACAGATAACTTGTCTTGTAATTCAGGTGACACAACCAATTTCTTATCAAATTTATTCCAGTATGCGTTGCCCCGAACTTTATTATCCATTACGATTTTCTGTATATCATTTTTCTTTATAGCGAAAAATTCATCCCCTGATAACTGTTTCAACATTGGGGTAAGCGTTTTATCAAAAATAACATCATCTTCACCTGCATTACCTATTTTAAATGTAACCTGTTCGGAAGAGAGTTCCCCATTTTTTATTTTAGTAACAATTACCTGATTTTCAGTGAATTGTACATCATAAGATACACCGTTTTTTGTTGTAATATAATGATTATCATCAATTTGTTTACGTGAAGCACGCTGGCGTGAGATTATTTTTCCGTCTTGACCGGTAATCTGATATTCAGATTTTGTATCACCATTAGCAAGTGTCTCATATTTGGCTTTTGTCTGAATTCCGGAATTGGATTCAAGATTATGCTTTACTACCTGCTCGTTGCTTGTCGGATCTTTGAACGCTCTTGCTGCAATTTCAACACGCCCGTCGGGATACTGGTAAAAAATATCAAAATTCCCCTCCACAGGAGTCGATTTCATAATTTCGGTACGAACCAGTTTTCCTTTTCTGTCATATATTTTTATTTTTTGCTCCTGCAAAATATGATTTGTACCATATTTTTTGTACACAACTTTATTTTTTAATTTATTTTTCTCGACTTCTATAGTTATACCGCTGTTGAACTTCTGTCTGGTAGTGGTGATAACTTTATCACCGTTTTTATCCATACTTGTTATTTCTTCAATTGTTCTGTCACTTAAAGTTGTGTTTTTTGATATATCACAAAAACGTTTATCGTAAGAATTCCGTGCGATTTCAAATTTAGTTTTATCATCTTTCGGAAGCAGCCTCATTATTTCATCATTAATCTTTTGTGCTGCCTTTTTAGAATTAGGAATAAAAATTCCATACATAGGATTATAATGTTTCACCGCAGCCGGACTATAAAGAATTTGTGCTACCTGCGGATTATCATAGACATTTATTGCTATTCTTAGAATGCGGGATTTTTCAGCCCCCTCCGGAAGTTTTTCAGTTCCGGAAAAATTTTTCAGAATATATTTATATGCAGTTACTATTTTTTTTAGTTTTTTACTATCCAATTTACCATGAACACGCATGTTTGCATCAAGCATAAACGCTATTCCATAGGCATTTTGACGCCCCAAATTGTCAATTAATTCACTAACGTACGCAAGCATTTTTTTATCAGGAACTCCGTCCGGCGAACATAATTTAATCAAATCTTCTATAGTTTTATCCTTAGTTAATTTATTTGACAATATTGATTTAGAGAATTTATTGCGAAATTTGTCAGCGGCTTCCTCCGGCGACAACTCTTTAATCTCTTTCCAAAAATTATTCTTTGTAAATACATCTTTTACTGCTGTATTAACTCTTTGCAGCCCGGAGGTTTCTTTATTAATTTCCAGTTTGACAACATTTGCAGCATCAAGACCTGTCACACTATGAATAAGTTTAGAGGATAACATTTTTAACCTTTCAATAAAATAACTAACCTTATAGATAAATAAAAACATTTTTAAAATCAAAATTGCCTGTTTTATGATAAAATTTTCTTATGCAGACAGGTGACGAACTTATACTGAAAATAGAAGATTTTTCAAACCTTGGATACGGTATAGCACGTGTTGAGGGGTTTGTTATTTTTGTTGAAAATTCCTGTCCGCAAGATGTCGTAAAAATTAAGCTGACCAAAGTAACTAAAAATTATGCAAATGCCGATGTCATAGAAATAATTACGCCATCCCCGCACAGGGTAAAACCTTTCTGTGCAATGCAAAAAGTATGCGGCGCATGCCAGCTTCAGTTTATAGATTATGATTACCAGCTTGAACTTAAAAGACAAATAACAGAAGAAGCAATGCACCACATTGCAGGACTTAATATAGAAGTTCCACTTACAATCGCAAGTCCGCAAATAAAAGAATACCGGCATAAAGTTCAATACCCTGTTGCAGAAACAAAAGTTTCAAAAAGACTACTTGCCGGTTACTACAAACAAAAAACACACGAAATCGTAAATATTAAACACTGCCCTATACAACCTGCGATTTGTGATAAAATTATTGAATTTATAAGAGAAAATGCACCGAAGTATTGTGTATCAGGCTATAACGAAAAAAAACATACAGGTGACCTGCGCCACGTTGTTTTAAGATGCTCGACTTCAACCGGTAAAGTACTTGTGACTCTTGTCGTTAATTCAACAAAAGTTTTTGAAAATTTGAAAAAATTTGCAAACATAATTTATGAACAAATTCCGCAAGTTGTCGGAGTATGCATAAACTTTAACCCGCAAAAAACAAATGTAATTCTTGGGGAAAAATCAGAATGCATTTGCGGAGAATACTTTGTTGAAGAAAAAATTCTTGATAAAACTTTCAAAATCGGATCGAACACTTTCTTTCAAGTTAACCCGAAAAGCGCAGAAAATATCTTTCGCTATGTAAAAGATTATATTAAAAATAATCTGCAAGATGCTGTTGTTTTAGATGCTTATGCGGGTGTGACATCTTTTGGAATTTGTATTTCTGATGTTTGTAAACAGATTGTGAGCATAGAAGAAAATTCTGAATCCGTACGACTCGGAGAAAAAATTGCAAAAGAAAACGGGATTACAAATATAGAATTTCACAGCGGCGATGCTGCAGAATTTTTCAAAAACGAAACCAGAAAATTCGATGCAGTAATTCTTGACCCGCCGCGAAAAGGATGTACTAAAGAATCTCTGGATGAAGCATTCAGACTATCAAAAGAAACTATTATTTATGTAAGCTGCAACCCTGCGACACTAGCCAGAGATTTAAAAATTCTTACAGAAAAAGGCTGCCGCGTTGAATGCATTCAGCCTTTTGATATGTTCTGCCATACTTACCATGTTGAAAATGTGGCTATTATATATAAATAAATTATTTCTCGCCGAATTTTTCAATAGTAGCTTTCAACATTTCCTGTGCTTTTGCAATAATTGAAATATCTTCGGCTTCCATTACATCTAATCTATCCATATAAAAACGCTTACGCTCTTTTATTTCATCAGAAGTTATGGTTTTATCATCACGTAACTTATATTCATTTGATTGTTCAATTAAATTTTTAACATATTCATCAGATTTAAATTTTTGTTTAGCGTCTTTATAATATAGAGGAATTTTTTGCCTGATACCTGACATATACCCGTCTAGCATTTCACTATGCATTTTACTAATTACGACAGGAAGTTTTTCTTCGCCTCTGAGTTTAGCATCTGCAATGTAAGCATTCATAAATAACGGTTTTGAGATGTCTTCTCGCAGTCTTGTTTTTATCACATCAACATTATTTGCAATTCTTCTTCCTGGAGTTTTTTCCGGATACATCTTCTTTGTATCAATATGTAATTTACCCATCGTTCTGGCAATATTGTATACATATTTAGATTCAAGTTCTTTTGCTTTTGCATAATGCGGACCGTATAGAATTATCAACTCTAACGGCTGTCTGTTTTCTTTTTTGCCAATTTTATTTGAGGGCACAAATCTCATCTGATAATCAGAATATGTACTGCTGCGTGGTTTTGAAATTTCAGCTTTGCTCAAAAAAGGCCCCAAAATTTCTAAATCTTCGGGTGTAATACCGTTTTGGCGGATTTCTAAATCAGGTTTTCTTACCCACTTGCCGGTTTCAGGATTTAAAGTTTTAATTACCGCTATTTCATAGCCTTCATCTTTCATCGTATCAATAAATTTTTTAAATGATTGAATATTCTGTTGATCAGTCCAGTAAACCGTACCTCGCACTGCATCCTGAACATATCCCTGTCTTTCTAATTTATCAATAAAAGATGCACGTGATTTTACAGGGTGCTTACTGTTATAAACTTCATCATAAACAAATCCCTCATCAGAAAGTTTTTCACATGCATTTTTTAAACCTATATGAAAATTTTTGGCAGACTCAATAAATTTACCTACCTGAGAAAGATATGACTGTTGTATTGCTTCTGCAATAACATTTGTAGACTCTTTGGTATTTTTTCTTGCAGTAAATGATACTGTATCTGCGCTTAATACGTTTAGATTTGAGTGCTGAGTACATCTGCTGTTTGTATTATATTTTTGTCTGCTTGTAAAAATTTGAAGATTAGGGGAAATAGTAAGATTCATAATATTTTCTCCATGAAGATAACTGTTTATATAACTCCCGTGAATTTAAAATTTTACGTAAAAAATAAAAAAACAACAGTAATCTTTACAATAATTTACAAAGAATATTTTTTACCGGATTTTTTGTCAAAATATTATGTTTGTATTATCATGCAAGGGTATAGTTACAATTAAGTAATAGCGCATATTTAAATAAGGAGGTCAGTTAATTATGCCAGGAAAAACAATAACAGTTGACGGCAACTACGCCGCAGCGCATATTGCTTATGCGATGAGCGAAGTTTCCGCAATTTATCCTATCACTCCTTCATCAACTATGGGTGAATGGATTGATGAATGGGCGTCTCAACACAAGAAAAACATTTGGGGCAAAGAAGTAAGAGTAGCAGAAATGCAATCAGAAGCCGGTGCTGCAGGTGCTGTACACGGTTCACTGGCTGCAGGTGCTTTAACTTCAACATACACAGCATCTCAAGGTTTGTTGTTGATGATTCCTGTAATGCACAAAATCGCAGGCGAAATGCTTCCGTCTGTCATTCACGTAGCTGCACGTGCAATCGCAGCACAATCATTATCAATCTTCGGAGATCACTCTGACGTTATGGGCTGCCGCAACACAGGTTATGCTATGCTTGCCGCTAACTCAGTTCAGGAAGAAATGGATTTAGCTCTTGTTGCGCACCTTGCAACTTATAAAGCTAAAGTTCCGTTCTTGCAATTCTTTGACGGTTTCAGAACTTCTCACGAAGTACACAAAATTGAAGAAATCTCTTATGAAGATATTGCTAAATTAGTTGAACCTAAATATATTGAAGAATTCAGACAAAGAGCAATGCGTCCTGAAGCTCCTATCTGCAAAGTAGGTGCTCAAAACACAGACGTATACTTCCAGGGTCGTGAAACAGTTAATAAATACTATGACATGGTTCCTGATATCGTTCAGGAATATATGGATAAAGTTGCTGCAGTAACAGGCAGACAATACCATCCGTTTGACTATGTCGGAGCTCCTGACGCTACAGATGTTATCGTTGCTATGGGTTCAGGCTGCGAAACTATTGAAGAAACTATTGAATACCTCAACGCTAAACGCGGTACTAAATACGGTTTGGTTAAGGTAAGACTTTACAGACCGTTTGACGTAAAAAGATTCAATGAAGCTCTTCCAAAATCTGTTAAACGCATCACAGTTCTTGACAGAACTAAAGAACCTGGTTCTATTGGTGAACCGTTGTATCTCGATGTAATTGCAGCTCTTGAAAACAAAGATGTAAGAGTAATCGGCGGCCGTTACGGATTATCTTCAAAAGAATTCACTCCGTCAATGGTACTTGCTGTTTACAAACACGCTGAAAACAACGGCTTCCATGGATTCACAGTTGGTATCGAAGATGATGTAACCCACAAATCATTGAAAGTTACAGAACACATCGTTACAGAACCTGAAGGAACTACAAACTGCATGTTCTGGGGTCTTGGTTCTGACGGTACCGTTGGTGCTAACAAAAACTCTATTAAAATTATCGGTCAATATACAGACAAAGATGCTCAAGCATACTTTGCTTATGACTCTAAAAAATCATTCGGTGTTACTGTATCTCACTTGAGATTTGGTGACAAACCGATTAAATCAACTTACCTTATCACAGCTCCTGACTTCGTATCTTGCTCAGCTCATGCATACGTCGGCAGATACGATTTGCTGAAAGGTATCAAAGAAGGCGGCACATTCCTGCTCAACTCTCCTTATACTAAAGATGAAGCTTTCGCTCACCTTACAAGAGATATGCAGGAAACCATCATCAATAAGAAAATCAAATTCTACAATATTGATGCAGAAGCTCTTATTGAAAAACAACCGGGCTTGCGCGGTAAAGGTGCAAACACCGTTATGATGGTTGCTTACTTCAAAGTTTCAGGAATCATACCGTTTGAACAAGCTCTCGAAGGTATGAGAGAAATGACTAAGAAAACATTCAAGAAAAAAGGCGACGATGTTGTTAACATGAACCTTGCATTGATTGATGCTGCTGTTGATGCTTGTGAAGAAGTTCCGGTACCGTCATCACTTGCCGGTGTTCCGCATGCAGAAGACATCAAACTTATTCCGGATGACGCATCTGACTTTGCTAAGAAAATCATTGAACCGTCAATGAGACAAAAAGGAGATGATATTCCTGTTTCTGCAATGTCAAATGACGGCGTAATTCCGACCGGTACAGCTTGTCTTGAAAAACGCGGCATCGCACCGAGAGTTCCTCACTGGAATTCAGAAGCTTGTATTCAATGCGGTATCTGTGCATCTGCTTGCCCTCACGCAGCTATCAGAACTAAATTGATGGAACCTGAAAACCTGAAAGATGCTCCGGCTTCATTCAACACTATTGATGCAAAACCGAATGACCACGGAGAAAAATTCAAAGTTCAGGTATACTGCAAAGATTGTACTGGCTGCGGCGTTTGTATAGATCAATGTCCTGCTAATAAAAATCCTGAAAAACAAGCTTTGACATGGTCTTCTATTGAAAAAGAAGAAGCTGCAGGAGAAATGGCTAACGAAGAATTCTTCGATGCATTACCTGACAACGTAATGGGCAAAAACACAACAAAAACAATTAAAGGTGCTATGCTCAGAAAACCGTTGTTTGAATTCTCAGGTGCTTGCGCAGGTTGCGGAGAAACTCCTTATGTTAAATTAGTTTCTCAATTATTCGGAGAAAACGCAATTATTGCTAACGCTACAGGATGTTCTTCAATTTACTCAGGTACATTCCCGACCATTCCTTACACAACTAACAAGGATGGCAGAGGACCTGCCTGGGCTAACTCATTATTTGAAGACAACGCTGAATTCGGTTTCGGTATGAGACTCGCTGTTGACCAAAACAGAAGCACTTTGAAAACTTACGTTGAAAAAGTTCTTGAAAACGAAAAAACTCCTGCCGACCTGAAAGAAGCTCTTGAGGGTGCTATGGCTCACTTTGATAATTCAAAAACAGAAGAAGCTGTTGCTGCTCAAGAAAATGCTAAGAAAGTTCTTGCAAAATATGCAGACTGTGAATGCCCTGATTTAGCAAAAGTCAGAGAACTTCAAGACTACTTCACAGATAAATCAGTATGGATTATCGGTGGCGACGGATGGGCTAACGATATCGGATACGGCGGTATTGACCACGTTCTGGCTCAAAACCAAAACGTAAACATCCTTGTTCTTGATACCGAAGTTTACTCTAACACAGGCGGTCAAGCTTCTAAATCAACACCAACAGGTGCTGTTGCGAAGTTTGCTACTGGCGGTAAGAAAACTTACAAGAAAAACATGGGCTTGATGAGTATGTCTTACGGTTACGTATACGTAGCATCAGTTGCTCTCGGTGCTGACAGAGCTCAAACTCTTAAAGCATTCCAGGAAGCTGAAGCATACAACGGACCATCTATCATCTTTGCTTATGCACCTTGTATCGCTCACGGTATCGATATGAGCAAAACCCAAACTGAACAAAAACGTGCTGTTGAAGCAGGTTACTTCCCGTTATACAGATACAATCCTGATAACGAAGTTCCGTTCAGCTGGGATGCTAAAGATCCAAAAGGCAGCTATCAAGAATTCATCAGATCTGAAGGTCGTTACAAATCACTTGTAAAAACAAACCCTGAAGCTGCTGAAGAACTCTATGCTCAAGCAGAAAAAGATGCTGCTCAAAGAATGGCTGTTTATAAAGCAGTCGGCGAATTGATGAAGTAATAACTTAATCAATACAGCAAAATTTTAACGGGTCCGGAGCTTTCCGGACCCGTTTTTATTAAATAAACATAAATCAATGCATGATGCTTTACAGTAACTAAGAAAAATTATTTTCGGAACACGCTCCCGCCCTGCTCACGCTATAGTCCTCAAATAATTTTTCTTACTTTTCTACACACCGATGCAATATTAAAATAACATGAGATAGCGAAGAATTTTATCAACACTTCTCAAGCTAAGCCCTGAAACCAGTTCAGTGCAACAGAATAATATCCATCAGCAAAGGAGAAAAGTATTGACATCTGGCAGTGCCAGAGGTGCAGGAACTTACATCCCTGCTAGTTAACGCCTTCTAAATTCCAGTTTTTATAATTTTGCAGAAAATATTTCTGACCTGCTTCGTGGTTCAAACCGCCGTATAAGAAATCTAAAGCGCCTGATTCATAAGCATTTTGCAATTTCCCGCTGCTATGAAGCGCCGTGACATGCTTATTTACAATATCAATAATCTGCTGTTGGTCTTGCGTTAGTTGAGTTTTAGCTTGTTCAGGTTTTACAACAGTGGTAATATCTTTTAAAAGCCCGTCTTTCAACTGGTCATTGGTCACAGGTGCAGAAAATCCGGCAGGAGTAAATGTTTGTTGATTACCAAACGACACTTTTTTCGGGGCGGACATCGCATAACTAATAGCACTAATGTTCATATTTAATATTTCTCCTAAATTTTAACTTCAAATAACTTAAAACGCCAGAATTAAAAAAAATAATTTCTTTAATAAATATTAAGACGCGTTATCAACAGCAGCACGTGCAGATGCAAGCTGCTGTTCTTTTAACTCTGCATAATTAGTTTTAAATTTAGTTTCAAAATTGGCATTGTTTGCAATCATACCTGCTAAACCACCAAATATAACAGTAGTTGAAGCGTAAGCTATAATATTTTTAATAGTATTTTGAGCCTTTTCCGAGAACTTACCTGCAAGGTTGTTATATCCGTTTGAAATTGCTTTTACCAGTTTGTTATTATTGAATGCATCGCCGTGTTTCGTAATTGTATTAAACATTTTTTCTATAGTTTCAGGTTTCATTCTATCCATAATAGCACCGGCACCTTTTTTAGCGCCAACAACCAGCGCTATAGCACCGGCAGCAACACCGAGCCAGTTAATCATACTGTTATTTTCTCTGAATTCTTTATACTTTTCTGATTTTTCAGCAACTTTACGTGATGCACCGGAAACTAAAAGACCGGCAACAAGATAAGATGCAAGATTGCCAAAACCTTTCAAACCGTTTAAAGAACGTGCTGCAGCGCCTTTTATATATGGAAGATTGCCATTTACATGATTAACTATGTTTTGCCCGAATCTTTCACTATTTAAAATTGCCGTATTATTTATAGATAACTTCGGGCTGTTAACCATCGCAGCAACGCCTTCAATAACAGGAGTTGCAAGGATAGCCCCCTGAATAATCCTATTGCGTTTATTATAATGAGAATCCTGCTCAGCTTTAACTGCTGCAATATTACGAATTACAGCTTCATTATAATTGTTTACACCAACGTTCATATAAACACCTTTCACACTTTTACGCAATAATTATACATAATCTAAAACAAAAAGTAAAAAAATTTGCGCTTTTTTATACTTTTATGTAGAAATATTTACAATAAATCTGCTTTTATATATGATACAGAAATGAAAAGATTTTACATCCATACTATGGGCTGCAAAGCAAACCAGTTTGAAAGCTCAATTATAGAAGAAAACCTGACGCAAGCAGGATTTGAAAAAACAACTTCAATTGATGAAGCCGACTATTACATCTTAAATTCCTGCACAGTAACCCACAAAAGTGATAACGAAGCATTGTACCATCTTCGTGCGGCAAAACACAAAAATCCGGATATAAAAACTGTTATAACAGGCTGTCTTGCCCAGATTGAAAAAGAAGATTTATTAAAAAATGATTTTGTTGATATAGTTGTCGGGAATGATGAAAAATTAGATTTGGTCAGAGTGCTAAATGACACATCTAACACTCAAACCTGCATAGCATCTGATATAATGCACCTTTCAGAATTTCATAAAGCAGTACTACTTGATACGACAAAAACACGTGCAAGCCTGAAAATTCAGGACGGCTGCGATAACCGGTGCGCATACTGCATAATTCCTTTTGCAAGAGGAAAAAGCAGAAGTGCGGATATCCCGTTTATTCTGGAACAGATAAATAATTTTGTATCACATGGCTTTAAAGAAATTGTATTTACCGGAATACATATAGGATTATGGGGAAGAGAAAACGGTATGACGCTTCTGGATTTATTGAAAGAAGTAGAAGAAAAAACAAATATTCCACGCTACAGATTAGGCTCCCTGAATCCGCTTGAAATTACGGACGAACTGCTTGAATTTTTACAAAAATCAGAAAAATTCTGTCCGCATTTTCATCTGTCGCTGCAATCCGCCTGCAATAAAACTCTCAAATCAATGAACAGATTTTACACTGTAGAAAAATACCTTGAACAGATTGATAAAATTAATGAAATATTTGATTTGCCGTTTTTAGGAAGCGATATTATAACAGGTTTTGCCGGTGAGAGTAACGAAGATTTTGAAATCACGCGCCAAAACCTTGAAAAATCGGGTTTGTCACAAATCCATACCTTTCCTTATTCTATAAGAAAAGGAACTGTTGGTGCTTCTTTACCTAATCAGGTTGATGACAAAGAGAAAGAAAGACGAGCTTCTATTGTTAAAGAAATTTCTGCCGGAAAATACTCTGAATTTGTAACAAAAAACATAGGCACAGTGCGTGAAGTTCTGATTGAAAAACATCCTGATAAAAAATCAGGATTGCTCAAAGGTGTCACAAAAAATTATTTGACGGTACTTATAAATTCAAAAAATGAGAATTTACTTAATACTTTAGCAAAAGTAAAAATTACAAAATATCAAAACGGCAAAATTTATTCAGAGCTAGTATGAAATGGGAAATAGAAACAAACAAGAAAAACTATTTGAGGACAATAGCGAGAGCAGAGCGGAAGCGTGTTCCGAAAATAGTTTTTCTTGTTTGGTATAAAGATGTGTAACTTTTTGTAACTTTTTTGTAATTAATAGCAATTTAAAATTTGTCTTGACTTGAAAGAAATATGAATAGTATAACAAATATACCCCCAGCAATTAAAACTTATACTCCACAGAGTCCAAAACAGCTAAACTTCTGCGGCACAGCGCCGGTTGAAAAGCTTGGAAAAGACATCTATGTAGGAGCCAGAAATTTTTTAATTCAGGAAACCGCATTTTTTAGAGAGCCGGAAACTCTGGAATTTGTAAAAGAATATCTGACAACAGCTTTAAAACATAAACCTGAAATTAATATTATTGACGGAGCCTGCTCTAAAGGTTATGAAACCTACACTCTTGCAATGATGCTTGATAACGCAGGTAAAAAAATTAACATAACAGGATTTGACCTCGGCACGAATGCAATCGAGGAAGCCCAAAAAGGTGTTTTTTTTATAAAACAAGTAACAGGAAATCCTGAAGTATGCAGTATGTATAAAATGGGATATTCTGCATTTGGAGATGATTACCTTGCGTTTGCAACCCAAGAGGCATTGACAGAAAAACAAGCCGAATACCAAAAGATGTTTAATGAATTTTTTACAGAAATTCCATACAAAGAAAAATTTTCATTACACGATTGGTTGATGGGTATTATGCTGAAAAAATGGACTCCCAAAATTGAAACAAAAGCGTTCCAAATAAAATCGGAAAAAGCTGATACATGTAAATTCGTTCAAGGAGATATTTTAAAACTGGATGAAATAGTGCCTGAACATTCCGCTGATGTTCTGCTATTCAGAAATGCCCTTTATCATTTGACAACAAAAGAGGGACCGTTGAATTTTAAAATACCGCTTGATGACGAAATGATAATTCCAATGGTTAAAAATGTAGTTGAACAAGTTGATAAAGCTATTCAAAAAGACGGTCTGTTTGTAATTGGAGAACATCCAAATGATCATATTTTAACAACCGGTAAAACTTTGTACAAAGAGCTTGAAAATCACAATTTTTCACCTGTATTAAAAAATTCTGATGGTTCTATCTCATATATATGGAAGAAAAACTAACAAATACTAAAAAGCCCCTTTTAATAAAGGAGCTTTTTTATAATTAATTTCTGCTGTTTAATTTTGCAATCAATCGCAGTATTTCAAGATACAGCCATACAAGTGTGACCATAAGCCCGAAAGCTCCGTACCACTCATATTTCTTCTCTAAAAGGCAATCTGCTCCTCTTTCAATAAAATCAAAATCTATAATTAAGTTGAGAGCAGCAATCGCAACGACAATAATACTAAATCCTATACCAATAGGACTTGCCGTAAATATTTGCGGTATGCCTCTGCCGAAAAATGAAGCTATAATCTGTATAAGATAAATCACTGCAATTGATGCTGTTGAAATCAGAAGTACTGAACGGAATTTTTCAGTAGCTCTTATCACATTTAGTCTATACAATAAAAGCATTGAAACCAAAGCCGCAAACGTAGCCGTAACAGCCTGCATAACTATACCTGACCACGAAGCCTCAAACATTGCAGAAATACCGCCTACAAAGAATCCCTCTGCAACAGCGTATGCAGGTGCTAAAAATTTTATTCCGCGAGCATTAGAAAATACAATAACCATAGCAAGAATAAAACCTACAATTGCCCCACCATAACATAGCATAACGGCTTTATCCATAAATCCACCCATCATAAGACTCCAGGTGTACATTGCAGCCAATAGCAAACATCCGAATAATATAAATGTCTTATTTATTGCACCATTCACAGTCATCGGTTCGGCTATAAAACTTCTATCCTGATAAGTGCGGATATCATCACTATTTCGTGCAGTATTTTCGTCCGCAACCGGTTCTGCATAGTGAACCTTATCTTTATCAAGAAAATTTTCATTTAATATTGGATTTGACATATAGCTTTCCCTCCTTTACCATGATTATATAATATTTTTTATGATTGTGCATGATTATTAATAATTAATTAATAAATACTAATAGTAGGGATAGAATGAGATTTGAAAATCTAAAAAAATTTGTAAAATATTATGCCAAAGGGCGTAAAACTAAAATGTGCGGATTTTTTATATTGTCATCAATTGCCGCATTTATGGAATTTATCGGGATTGCAATGATTTACCCCGTCATACTCTTGCTGGTAAATCAGGACCGTTTTGCCAACACAGGTATTTATAAAATTATTGAACAAATTACCCATACCGCAAATACATACACAAATGCTCTTATTATAGGCACACTTGTAATTTTTATATTCATTTTGAAAAACATCTTTATGGTCTGGTTTTTGAAAATGCAATGGAAATTTGTAACTTACTGGAAACGTGATATAAGAAAATTGTTTATCAAATATTTTTTATATTCCGATTACAGCAGTAATATTAAAATATCCAATGCCGATAAAATTTATGAAAGCACTACTATTGTGGAACAGGCAATGGATTCCTTTGTATTAAGGTGTTTTAACCTACTTACAAACCTGATAATTATTACTGTTATTATCAGTTTATTGTTGCTTAAATTCCCGATTGCAGCATGCACTGCAATATGCTTTATAGTCATAAGCCTTTACCTGCAAGACAAATTTTTCAAAAAACAAACATTAATCATCGGACGTAAACACAGTGAACTCAGCCGTGCTTATAACAAAGATATCCATAATGTATTTTTCAATCTAAAAGAAATTGCTATTTTTTCAAAACAAGAATATTTCTTTAATCAGAATATTGCAAAAGCCAATGAAAATGCCAAATTATTAATTGAATATCAATTTTACAGTTCAATACCGCCATACGTGGTAGAAATACTTGTAGTATTTTCCCTGTTCATTCTTGCCGCAATAATAACCGTACAAAACCCCGGAAACTCAACAGAAGTTGTAGCATCACTTGCCATAATTGCAGCGGCAATTTTCAGGATAGCACCGGCACTTAACAGAGTGCAGGTATCATTATCTACTATCAATATGGGCAGAGAATACGTAAAAAGATTAAACAGCAACTATGAAACTTTTAATCTTGATAATTTCAAACCAATAAAAATCAAACCGTTCAGCAGGTGGCAATTCCGGGACTGCATAGAATTAAAACAAATAACTTTTGCCTATAAGGAAACTCCTGTAATCAAAAATGTATCATTAAAAATAGAAAAAGGAGATTTCATCGGTATTATAGGACTTTCAGGCGCAGGTAAAACAACGCTTGCAGATATAATCATGGGTTTATTGAAACCACAATCAGGAGAAATATACGTAGACGGCATAAAACTTACAGAACAAAACTATCCTAATTTTCGACAGTCCATTGCTTACGTACCGCAAAATATAACAGTCATGGAATGCTCTTTTAAAGAAAATGTGGCATGGGGAATTCCTGAAAATGAAATAGATGAAGACATGGTTATAAAAGCATTAAAATATGCGCAATTATATGATTTTATACAGACATACCCAGACGGAATAAATGCAAACCCGATAATCGGAACCGACGGGATTTCGCAGGGACAAAAACAGCGTCTTGCAATCGCAAGAGCACTATATAGAAACCCTGACATAATAATTTTTGATGAAGCAACTTCATCACTGGATGTACAGGTGGAACATGACATAACAGAAATGCTAAATAAAAATTTAGCAAATGATAAAACAATGATAGCTATAGCACACAGACTATCAACCCTAAAAGCATGCAACAAACTTGTATACATGAAAGATGGCGTAATTATTGATATAGGGACATTCACAGAATTATCCGCCAAATACGCCGACTTTGACAATCTAATAAAATTATCATCAATAAAATAGAAAAAAGTACTTTACAATAAAAAATTTTTATCCTATAATAATTACATAAGCCCCAACTGATTTAAGTTGCGGAGAGAAATAATCCTCAGTAGCTCAATGGCGGAGCAACCGGCTGTTAACCGGTAGGTTGTTGGTTCGAGTCCAACCTGGGGAGCCATAAAGGAGATGTGTCAAGTGACATCTCCTTTATTTTATGTTTGTCTAATTTCTGGACAGTTACAGTTTTATTTATTAAATCATTTAGTTCTTCTGATTTTCTTATCTTTGATTTTCCATAAACCAAATAATGTTATATAAAACATCCATACCCCACCAAGTGTAATTATTTCATACACTGGAATATAAGCCTATGCTTTGACAGACATTGCAGGTGTAGATTATCAGAGAGATTGAGAAAAGTACCCCCGGAAGTTTGAGAGAATTCTCAAACTTTTTACATTCTGGAGGA
>CALUTF010000041.1 GCA_944323595.1 Candidatus Gastranaerophilales bacterium
TACTCATGTTTTCGGCATTTCTTTCCTAAATCTTTAATTTTTTATCCTCTTTTGTTAAGTTTTTGTTACATTTGTAAGAAAAACTTAACTGCGAAAACGGGGCGAAAGATAGGACAGGATTGCACCTCCGACCTCTTCATTAGGATCAAAACATGATGACTGTGGATTTAAGGAATTTTGAATTAACATGCTAACGAGCGGACCGAATGCATCAGGAATTTGTGTTTTTCTGTAAATTCCGGCTAAAAATGTTTGTATATTTGGAGATTTTGTTTTATTGAAACGAGAAAGAGTCGGATACATTTTATCAATTCCTTTAGTGCCGTCATCAAGCATTCTGTCTAATATATATAATGTTTCTGTAATCTGGTCTTCATTATTAGAATGCATAAGAACATCATTCAGGTATGGCAGCGCGTTTTCTTTTTGTTTTACAAAACAGTCTACTTTATTCTTATCAAACAGGCAGTAATTTCTCTGAGGCGTCGGCTGCTGTATAGAAACCCTATTATTCATATTATTATATATATATGCATTTGTAACCGGCTTAATGTCCATATATGACCTTTCTTATGAATAAACAAACGGAGCGCCGTTTTTGATTTCAAAGAGTATATTATCCGCCATGACTTTTAATTCTTCTTTCGGCTTACCGTTGTCTACCTGTTTGTAGAATTCTTTCATCAGAGGTTTAATAGATGCGTCTTTTTTGGCTTTAAAATTACGCAGTTCCGTAGACACAAGGCGCTGCTGCAATTCTGCTTCCGTTTCCGCATTAATTTTTTTGACCTGAACGTCTTTAATGGCCTCTCCTGCAAGTTTTCCACTGTATCCTATGGCGGTAAGTCCTGTAATACCAAAGAATAGCTGCTTAAAGTACGGATTTTTCGTATCCAACAGATAATTATAGAAAAACGCTCTGTAATCATCAACGTGAGAATAGAAAGTAGGTTTTGGAGTTCCGTCGCCTCCTACTGCACTGTCTACTTTTGTTGTTGATGTTTTTAATTTGGTGAGAATATATTCAATAAATTCTTTTTTCTCTTCAGGAGAAGCTTTTAACTTTTTCAAAGCTTCTTTAATTTCAGCATCGGGCGCGTTAATCCAGTCAAACAGTTTAGTAAGAGTTTGTTTGTCATTCTCAAAAGTATCAGGAGTTGCGCCTTGAATAATTTTATCTATAGCTTCTCTGGTTGTTTTAATATTCGTTTCAATACCGGCTTTACCTCTGGTGAGATTTTTCAACGCAACAAATCCAAGCCCTACTATTGAGGCAAAAGTTGCTCCGCCAAGCAGGAAATAATTTATATTATTTTCTTGTTTATTATTATTTTGTTTATCCTTATGAGCTTTAAACGAAATTTCGCCGCGGATTTTTTTACCGAAATTAGTGAGAACAGGTTCGTGGTCATTTGAAATATATTTACTGAATTCTTCCGCCTTTTCTGACATCATGCTTCTGATAATTTGAATTTTTCCTGAGAAAGACTGTGTTTCAATATCAATAAGCTTTTCCTGAAGATTTTTTTGTATATCTGCTTCCCGTTTTTTAACCCAGACATCACGGAATCCCTCGAGAAAAGTTTTTCCCATAAATGCCATTGCTGTAAGCGCAAGAACACCTGTTCCCGCCAATATTGTTTTTTTGTTTGTGCATTTAATCATGTGATACAGAGCCTGATGGGTTTCTTCGTTAAGTGCACAATTTCTGGTTAAATCAGGCAGGCGTTTCAATTCATCTATATTCTGATTGTTAGAAATATTTTTACTGATAAAAGCCGTTAAAGCGGTTATTCCGCCCATAACACCAACAGCTATTGCACTTATAGGAATAAGGCTTTTTTCGCCTGATGTATGTTTTTCATATAATTTATCCGGCATTTTGACATTTTTAGATATTACAAGCGAATCATAGGTATCATTCAAATTACAGTCAGCAGCATTAGCACTATCTTTTATTAGAGAATTGACAACAACACCTTCTTTGGTTTGCTTACTGTTTTTCCTCTGGGTCGTTGTCAGGTAGCGCTGCTGCCGCTGGGCTTCCACATCATTAAACTGTATCGTGTTCATCTTGTTTCAAATCCTTATCTGTTCCGGTTAATTTTTTATACAGATTATGTATAAAAGTTTTAAGTTCAAATGCTTTTTTAGCTTCATCTATTTTTTTATCATCATTGTCTGCGTCAAGCGGCTGGAATATTGCGAACAAAGATTTAACTTTTTTCTTAAAGTCATTAAATGTTTCCGAGATTTTTTTGGAGATTGCGGTTTTGACTTCGCCGTATACAGCTGCAAGTTTATCTGAGATATCGGCAAGCTTTTGTGATATATTCTGCGTAATATTACCTATCGCAGCCGGGATATTTCTTAGAATATTCACGGTACCGAGTATAAGTGTATTAATCACAAAATTAGCCGGTTTTGCTATTATAGCGGGCGTATTTTTTGTAAAAAATTGCGCGAGTTCTGTCATTCTCTGATGCGCTGCAGTCATGGAATTTTGAAATGCCAGCGCTCTTTGCGCAAAATTCACAGCATCCTGAGCCCTTGCTTCTTTTGCCTGCTGCTGTGCTTTTAAAAATGCACCTATAGCCGCGCATTCATTCCAGCTCATTTCGCCAGGTTTAGCAGAAAAATCAGCTTTTCGCATGCCTCCTCCGCCGCCCATTCCGTTACATATAGGACAGGCACCTAACGGCAGTCCGTGCGGACAGGTTCCGACTCTCGCATTATTGGCTTGTCTAGCAGCTAACTGCATTAAAAAATCCTCGCTTGACTTCCAGCAGAGGACACTAAGAAAATTATTAACACTTCCAATCTGCGCGTGGAAGAATGTTTTTTCTTGAGTGTTCCGGCTTTTACGGCTGCGCCAGCAGCTGGAGATATTCACTCCATTTCCTCTATAAAAATCCTATGATAACGGCAGCACAATGTCAATTTATCACAGTCTAATTGTTAACATTTCTATATCCTATTCCAGCTCTGTATCCTGAAACAAAATACATAAGAGGAAGAGCCGGCTCTATCCATTTAAATCCGGATAATACGCCGGCTGTTGCGATGTCATCCGCGTGTAGTGCGATGTCAGTTAATTCCGGTTTTCTTTCGTCGTATAGTTTTTGGTCAGTTTTTTGCCCGAAAAGCGGATTGATTAATTTTTTACTTAAGTAATTTGCGATAAAACTACCTCCCACAATACCGGTAGCAGTTATTCCGGCAAGAATGGTGAATAATTTATGTGCCGGTTTTAAAGGTTTGATAATATTTGCAGCAGCAAGCTTCTCTGCACTGTAGAGCGCAGCACCTGCCCCTACATTGCACAAGAATATATTTGCAAAATATTGATAAAATCCCTCTTTAATCTTATCTGCAGTTTTTCTTTTGTTTAAACTATTTGTGACAGCGTCTGCTGCAATACCACCGACGATACCGCCTGCAACAGGGATTGCACCTAGTAGTGAAAGACGTTTTATTTCTCCGAAAATCTCTTTTGAACTCAAGTTTTCTTTTTCCGGAAGTATAACATTAAACAAAGATTCTCTGTCGGCGTCAAGAGGAAGTTTTGCCGACAGAGTTTCAATGTCATCACAAGACAAATGAGTTGTCTTTGCTTTGTTTAAAATAGACAAGAGGTTTTCGTCCTGCGGCTTTTTGTTTGAAATGAAATGATTGACTGCTTCTGTTTGTTTTTGTAGGAGTTTATCAAGAGGAGTATTTTCCATCAACCCGTTGATAATTTTTTTGCCGTTTAACTTCAAACCTCTTGCTCCGACAAGGGATGCGGTAATCGTACTTGAAATGATGATGGCGTTTTTTATCCCCCGTCTAAGCTTGCTCTTACCCTCTGAGTGCGCAAATGTGTCATATAACCCGTATGCTGTACCTGTACCAATTAACAGTGACGGCATCTTCTGCTGCAATTTATTTAATATGACCGGTTGATCCACGAATTTTGCGATTGTTTGAATTCTCATGTTATGTTTTCTTATTCAATTTGTTAGGCATAACTAACTTTAACTTAAACAAATTTGTTTGTCAACATGTAGATAAAAAAAATTGATAGAACGCCATTATTAACCAATATGCTAATGAAAAATCCTATTAAATTTTTTATAAACATAGTATGGTAAATTCATGCGAAAAACTTTTAAAAGCTCTCGGGCACAACACAAAATTCAAACCTGACAGGTGGAGCGAAACGAAAATGTTTCGGGCACTGGGAAACGGCAGCCGTAAAAAATGGCTGGGGAATATTTTGCCAGTTGAAATTTTATCCCGCAGCGTAAAAGATGCCGTTGCTTCAATATTAACATTATCCGAGGGTGAAATTTTTTACGACAAATTCCCTGATAACATAATGACACCAAATTACGGTGATAAATGGGGACGGCTCGCCAATTACATTGAAATTAATAACCGCGCAATCGCAGAAATGCATAATGACAGATGCAGCAACGGTATTTTAAGCATGATAAAAATTTTACCTGCAATCCCGCCATCTGCTAACAGCTGGGCAAATTGTATTATCATTTCACAAATTTTTCCCAATATATACGGAGACGGTTACAACAAAGCACCGTGGGAAGAAAATTCAATATACGGTCTGAAACTCAATGCCGGATACAGTGAAAATATTATAGATTTTTCTATAGCAGATAAAATTTCACCTGAAGAACAGATACAGGCCTTTAATAATCTTGCGAATTTCAGGGGATTAAAAACAGGATTCCGGATGGTTATTTCCGCAGACCAGATGAAAGTTGCGCATCCTTATGAAGAAGACGTGACATTCAATTGGTGCAATCCGGAACATCAGGAAATTTATATAAATGAATGTGTTAAACTTATGAATTTAGGTTTTGAGTCAATGTTTATAGATTCAGCAAAACACATTGGAGGATTTGACTGCGGGAATTATACCGGAGTCGGCGACCTCCCGGAATACCAGCAAATGCAGTATATTTTATACGAAATAAGAAAGCGTTCCGGTAAAAATAATATTAGTTTTGTCGGGGAAAAAAGTTCAGATGATTTTGAAAGATATCGTCTCATGGGGTTAACTGCCGGCACTGATTTTATTACTGGAGATGATTTTTATGCGGTTAGAAGTCTTTCTGAGAAATGTAAGTACATGCGCGACTATGCTCCCGGTGTACAGGTAGAAAATGATAACTATGAGGGCGGGCTTTCTTATGAGCAGCTTTTAAACCGTATAAATACGGCTCTTTTCGGATTTTATCAGGCAAGCGACAAGCTGCCGAGCTTTATGCAGACACATGATTTGTTTCCGCTCAGATATGATACAAACACGCATCATATAATGATGACAAACCCGTCATATTCTACCGACAGAACACCGGAAAACCACTGGGCAAATCTTTTTACTAAAGATGACGGACGGAATTATAATCTGCGAGTCGGCGAACTATTTGCACATGCTCTACAGTTCTAAAATAAAAACGTCAGCGGATATGGGAATATAAAAAGCATGTTTCCGCCCATAATAATTATAAATGTTAATTATTCAAACTGTGGATAGGTGCAGGAATTCTGCCGCCGCGGCGTACAAATTTTGTAGCAGAAAGTTTATTAACAGGAATTACAGGTGCTTCGCCAAGAAGTCCACCGTAATAAATTTTATCACCGACACCTTTACCTATTACAGGAATTACTCTGACAGCAGTAGTTTTCTTATTTATCATACCAATTGCCATTTCATCTGCAATCATCCCCGCAATTGTATCGACAGGAGTATCCCCAGGTATTGCAATCATATCAAGACCGACAGAGCATACTGACGTCATTGCTTCCAATTTATCAAAAGTTAAATGCCCGAGAGTCGCAGCTTCAATCATACCTGCATCTTCCGAAACCGGTATAAATGCGCCTGAAAGCCCGCCCACATGGGAACTTGCCATAATCCCGCCTTTTTTCACCGCATCATTAAGCATAGCAAGCGCAGCGGTTGTTCCGTGCGCCCCTGCATGCTCCAGACCCATTGCCTGAAAAATGCCTGCGACACTGTCCCCCTCCGCCGGTGTCGGGGCCAATGATAAATCTATTACACCAAATGGAATATCAAGCCGACTGGCAAGTTTTCTACCAACTAATTCTCCCGTTGTTGTAATTTTGTACGCAATTTTTTTAATAGTATTAGCAAGTTCACTCATATCAGCATCAAACCCGAGTTCTTCAATTGCCGCACGCACAACACCCGGTCCGGAAACTCCGACATTCAAGGCACATTCAGGCTCCCCTACCCCGCAAAAGGCACCTGCCATAAATGGATTGTCACTTGCGGAGTTACAAAAACATACAAGTTTTGCAGCACCAATACAATCTCTGTCTCTGGTTAACTCTGCTGCTCGTTTTACCGTTTCTGCCATTTTTAAAACAGCATCCATATTTATACCGGCTTTTGATGATGCAAGATTTATGGAAGAACAAAGCCGCTCCGTCTGAGCAAGAGCTTCAGGAATACTTTCCATTAAAAGCCTGTCACCTCTGGTAAAGCCCTTTTCAACCAGTGCAGAAAAACCGCCTATAAAATTGACCCCAACTTCCTCTGCCGCTTTATCAAGAGTTTTAGCAATCTTTACATAATCAGGATTTGTACAAGCCTCACCAATCATAGAGATAGGGGTGACTGCTATTCTTTTATTTATAATTGGTATTGAGTAATCATTTTCAAGATCATTTGCATATTCTACCAAATTTTGCGCATATTTTTTTATTTTGTTATAAATTTTGTCGCAAACAACATCAATATCTTCTGACACACAATCTCTTAAACTCAACGCCAGCGTAACCGTCCTGATATCAAGGTTATGCAGCTTTATCATATTTATAGTTTCTAATATAGAGTTTTTATCTATCATTCAAACACTCCGCCAAATGTCATACCGAAAATTCTTGAGATATTTTTAGGTTTAACAACAAGTTTCAATTCAACACGTCTGCTCTTATCAAAATCCTCTTTGCCATCGACAAGTATAGGATCGGAAAAACTCCGACCTTCTACAACTAGCATTTTGCGAAGCTGCGGACTAAATTCCTTATTAAAATTGGTTTTAAACATGTATTCAGCAACCGCATTAGCACGTTTTGTGCTCAAATCCATGTTTCTTACAAATTGTTCATCTTCCGTCTTCAAACCGGCAAAAGTTTGGGAATCGGTGTGCCCTTGAATTACAATGTTTCTTACTGTATCTTTTAAAATTTCATGCGTAAATATGGTATTTATGTAAATAGGAGAAAATTTATCAAGATAAGCTTTACCTTTAGGTGAAAGTGTCCAGCTGTTAACTTCAAACAGCTGCAAATTTGAAATTTTAACCTGCCCTGTCAGTTTATCAACATCGGCATCAATACCCGCATCTTGCAACCTTTCTGCAAGCTGCTCTGTTGCTTTCATCTGGTTTTGCTGCATTTCAATGGTTTCCTGCGTAAAACCTGTCATCGCAAGTACAAACAATGTCATAAATACAATTGCCAGACCTAACATCAAGTCAGACATGGTTGTCCAGAATACGTTTTCCTCAACTTCTCCGGAATGCCCTTTTTTCGCCATCATACCCATAATCAGCAAAACTCCTTAGAATAATTCATCTACAGCATCAGACTTACCGCTGTTTTTAGCTACTTCTTTCATCTGTTTATTTAACTGGTTCAATCCGAAAATAAGATTTTCCAAATATGGAACAAGATTACTTGCAATACCAGAATTCAAGGCTACTTTAAAATTATTTGGAATAGTTGTTATCATATTAGTAATTGAATTATTTTGAATTTTTGTTTCTCTTAAAAGTTCAAACAGGAATTTTTCAGAAGAAATGTTATCAAATAACTTGCCCATAACATCCTGGCATTTATGCAAATTTCTCAAGATAATATTGTTATAAAGTATTTTTTCAGTCAATATGAAAATAAGAGATGCACCTACCGCAAATACTGATACGAGAGCCGCAACCTGCATGGATGACATCAAGCCTGCAACTGATGTAAGAATTTTTTCCTGAGATGAAAAGTCCAACTTACCGAAAGCTATCGCAATGTTCAAGAATGTAAACAACGGACCAAAACCGGTCAGTACTGTCGGCACTGCGCTTAAAAATTTGCTGTTGTATTTTCCTGTTACAAGAAACTCTTCACTGAAAAAATACAATGGATCTACCGTAGTTTGAATATTTTGAACGGTAGAGGAAACATCCTTATATGTCAAATCGTTGTCTTTAGTTTTTAATGCTACTGACTCTGAAAATACAAGAGTATTTTTGAACTCTAACCAGGCAGATGATACATATGGATTCATGCTCATCCATTCATCTATCTCTTTAAACCTGAAATTAAGGTCTGTTTTTTTAAATCTACAGATAAATGCATAAAAGATTTTCAAATTTTTTCCGACATACAAGTATCTGTTGATACAAAAACATACTGAAAATACGAACGTAAATAATACGATTAATATCGGAATATCCGTAAATATATGTAATAAATCCATAACTAGCTATCTCCACCTTTTTATCAAAATTATAGCATAAGTATATTATTAAGGCAAAGAACGCCTTTTTGTAACGAATTGTAAAAAGTATTCCGGATTTTCTAAAGTTTTTAATGATAAACACCGTATAGAAAAATGTAAGGTTAGTTTTAAAAGGAGCTTTAAAAACATGAAAAACAATTACTATTACAGCTTTTGGCCAGGAACATACAGTTTCAAAGATGAAATCGCATTGTTCATACTGGCTATTCGGGATAAACTCGACGATGTATTGAAAAAGATTGACGAATCTGAAACAACTATTGAACAATAGCTGTTGATTTAGGATATGTCCGGAGAATTAACCGGAAGAAATAAAATTTGTAACATTTACTTCACAGCTGACCATATGGTCAGCATTTTTATTATTTAAATTTTCTCACCATAGACATAGCTTTTTTCATTGTTTTATGGTCAAGCTTGTTTCCGCCGAAGCCTTTACTCAAACCGGCTAAAGGATTACCGCCCATTTTGGCAAGATTGCCGAACATACCTTTCATATCATGCATGCCTTTCATCATCATTCGCATCTGCTCAAATTGTTTTACAAATGCATTTAATTCAGCAAGTTCCATACCACAGCCTTTTGCTATTCTTTTTTTACGGCTGGAATTAAGAAGCGCTGGATTAGCGCGTTCTTCAGGAGTCATACTTTGAATAAATACTTCTATTCTTTTAAATTGCTTTTCGCCTTCATGAGAAATTTTATCGCGGTCATCTTTACCGATATTAAGTCCGGGAATCATGCCAAGAAGATTACCCATAGAGCCGAACATTTGCATTTGTTTTTGCATTTTCAGAAAGTCATTGAAAGAAAACTCTGCTTTTGCCATTTTTTCTTCAAGTTCTTTCGCCTGTTTTTCATCAAAAACTTCTTGAGCGCGTTCCACAAGCGAAACAATATCTCCCATGCCAAGAATTCTTGTCGCCATACGTTCAGGATAAAAATTTTCAAGTGCATTCAACTTTTCGCCAGTACCTGTAAGTTTGATAGGCTTGCCAGTGCAATAAGCAATGCTTAATGCAGCACCACCTCTTGAATCTCCGTCAAGTTTGGTAAGGACAAGTCCGGTTAATCCAATTTGAGCGTCGAAATTTTCAGCAACATTAACAGCTTCCTGACCTGTCATGGCATCGACAACAAGCAATTTTTCCTGCGGATTAAAAACTCTGTCAATAATCAATAATTCTGCCATCATTTCAGTATCAATTTGCAAACGTCCTGCGGTATCAAGAATTATAGTATTAAAGCCTTTTTCATTTGCATAATTTATTGCGCTTTGCACAATATGTTGGACATCTTTACTATCAGGAACTGTAAAGACCTCAACCCCAATTTCATTACCTAATGTTTGCAATTGCGTAATAGCAGCAGGTCTATATACGTCACAGGCAACAAGAAGCGGATTTCTTTTTTCGTTTTTCAATTTAACAGCAAGCTTAGCACTTGAAGTCGTTTTACCTGAGCCTTGAAGCCCGAGCATCATTATAATATTAGGATGCCCGTCAAAATTAAGAGGAATAAGTTCTTTACCGAGAAGTTCCACAAGCTCGTCATGAACGATTTTAACAAGTTGTTGTGACGGATTAACGCCTTGCAGTACATTTTCGCCCTCTGCCTTATCTTTAATAGATGAAATAAAAGCTTTAACGACACGAAGATTTACATCAGCCTCTAAAAGCGCACGACGAATTTCACGAAGTGCATCCTGCATATTCTCCTGCGTCAATTCCGTATTTCTTGTTTTACTTATTATACTTTGAAGTTTATCGCTTAAACTGTCAAACATCTTTTATATCCCTTTGTTAATTGCTATATATAGAATTTTAGCATAAAAAAGCAGAAGTCTGTAAACTTCTGCTTTTTTATCTATAAAATTTTAAATTTGTTGATTAACCTACATTTCTTTTATCTTCATCTCTATCTTCAGGCTTAATGGCATTACCATCGTCATCTACCTTGAAATCAAGCATTCTGCGGTACATTTCATCTTCTTTTTTATCTTTAAGATGAATTCTGTAAGTAATTATTGGCAGAGTAATAGGCGCAAAGAATACAAGTAAAGCATCTTTAATTACGCGTCCAAAGCTGGCTCCGTCGCCATCACCGTCACATTTTGGCATAGGAAAAGGATCGCCGCCGTAATCTTCGCCAAAACCAAATGAAACATATTTTTTCTCATTTTTTTTGTTATCTGTCTGCTTTAAAGCATTTGTGTGATTTGTATAACTGTTTACAGCTGTTATTTTCATCTTTAGCCTTTCAAGTCATGCGTGTTTGTATGCATTATAAACCCAAAACAAAAAAAATTGTTACTTTGGTAGTATATTTTTTACAATATTTAACAAAATTAAAACATCGTTAAAACGTATGATTTCATTTTAAAACTGGTTTGCTAATATAAAACCATACTCCTTAGAGACTAAGATACACATATCCCTAATCAACAGCTATGCACCTCAAAGTACATAGCTTTTTTTTATAGGTAATGTAACAAAAACGATAAGCCTGATTTTCTCCTAAATAGTATAGCTGCTCTGCGTCAATATAATACTATAGTCAGAATTAATTTATCTTTGGCAAATGCTCGCGCCAGTGTTCATCTAAATCCCGTATAAACCGGTGTGCATCTATTACATCATCATAAGTTATTGGTTCAGGTCCCTCTTGAATTTCCAAGGGGATACGGCTTTCATCTTTTACTTCTAAATCAGATAACCCGACAAATGCTACTCCAAAATTCTTGCCGCATTTTGCACACGACAAATTTACTACCAGCAAACCGTCTTCCTGTCGTTTAATGGTTATTGAATCTTCATCAAAACCGCTGCGACACACTGAACAACATAAATTATCAAATAATACTTTTAATTTCTTCTTCACTTCTTCCTCTTTCTTCTATTATATAACAAATTTCACCTTTACAAAACTTAACATTCTTTTTAAACGATGTTATAAATATGCCTAAAACGGGATTAATATACATGTAAGCCATAGGAGGTTTATATGGAAGCTATTAACTTAATCTTATTCGGTTTTATCGTTTACACTGCGTTAATCGTAGTTCCTAGCATCTGGGAAGAATTAACTACAGAAGGATAAATCCTAATAAGTTTGAAGACGAAGTAAAGAGACGAGTTGTTCCCGTAAAAATTTCGCCGGTTAGTGTTTTACAAGTTAGAAAAAGTGTTAAGCATACGTTTATTATCAAACGCGTAATATTGTTATGCTTATTTTTAATCAAAATAGGCTTTAACGGTTTCTTCACCTAAAACCCGAACACGGGCATCACGTATGCGTTTGTCATACTTTTCGACTGGCAGTCCTGCTTTTTGCGCAATTTGTTTCATTGCCGAAAATTGTTTAATCTCGACTTCCAGAATATCTAAATTAGTGTCAATATTATACCCTTTCTGCTGCGCCTGTTCCATAAACTCATTATGTGCTGATTCAAGAATTTCTATCTGGCGTTTACACAGACCTATTATTGGCAAACCTGCAGATTCGGCCTGACGGATTGCCATATTCAACTTTTTCATTTCTTCTTTATTATCCATAGATATTATTATAACCTCATATAGTTAACATTATCAATATATTTCAGGAATGTGTAGACATCCATTTCAACAACAGTATTGGAATTCCACGGATTTGTAAAATAAATCATACCGCGTTCATCATCATATCCTTTAATTGTATATGCATGGTTACTGTATAAATCAAAAGCCGGACTTAAATCTTTTTCAAATCTGCCTCCATTATTTGCTGTATGTAATGTTGCTGCATGTAATAAAGTTCTATCATCATTGGCCGTAGCTTTAATCATTTGCATTACCGCGTTAATATTTCTTGATGTAGACATTACGCCGCCTACAATATCACCGTCGGCATTAAAATAATTATTATTTTGATCTTTTGTATACCCGAGAATGAACGAAATAAATTCGCGGGAATGACCGCCCTCAAGTGATTGCATTTGAGTTGAAACATCTGCAAGTTCTTCAAACTCATACGGCGTCATGCTTGGCTTATTTCCGCTGCGTTTTACTGAGTAGGCAAATTCCAGCATTTTTACACCGTCACATGCCTGAACTTGTTTAGCGCCATTGTTCGGGATTTTGCCACCCGGTAAGTTTATTATATAAGGTTCGTCTATAACTTCGGCTACCTCAAGTGCAAATGTACCGTCAGGCTGCTCTACAGTATCATAAATAGTAGTCTTATTAGGAAGTGTCACCTGAATATCATTACCGTTTTGTGAAAACATCTGATAAATTTTTGCACGTCCTGCCGGCAAATCCATAAGATTGTCAATTGCGGAGATAAGCCAGCAGTCGCCAAGTCCCTTTTGTTGAGTATTAAATCTGCCCTCAAGCGGGAACAACCTTTCAAAAGTTTCTTTATCAAGTTTCAGTTCTATCATCTGTCCGTTGTCATTAACATAGAGTTTTCCGTCGACAGAGCCAACTTCGCCCTCCGGCACAGATTTTGAAAGAGCTTGAATATCAGTACCTGATGGAAATTCTTTCACAGGTGACTCACCGTTTGAAATACGTTTCACATCTTCCAGGTAATGTTTAGAGAAGAATTTATTTGTATTGATATTTTTAACCAGATCATTAATATCAACTTTTCGTTGCATTGCCAGCTCAAAATAGCCTGATTCAACAAGTCTTACAAATCTGTTTGGATCTTTATTTACCAAATCTTTTAAATAATTAAAAAGCGGACCTTGATAATTTGCAGGAAGTAATTGCCATATTTCACTATTCATTATTTTTTCGTATTGTTCTCTAAATTCACCGTGTTCTCCAAACGGATATTCGTATTTGTCATTTAAGGAAATAGACTTGCCGTTTATATTATCAATAATCTGTTTTGTAGTTATGTCAGGATAATTTTTAATAAGATTTTGGGCATAATTCAATATACTTGGATTGCCATTTGAAGCATCAAGTATTGCATCTATGCCGTATTGACTAAATTTATATTCTCCTTTTTCATCTTTAATTGAACCGGTATCAATTATAAAATTCATAACATCATCGCTGACATTATGTGCTTTATATGCAGGCAGTCTGGTAATCAAATCCGGCGCAACACTTTTATCTATAGCTGTGCCAATTAAATTTGACAGTTCTTCAGGAGGGACTTCACTGTTGTGATAAGCTCCGAGAATTTTACTCATCTCTATCGGAGTTAGTTGTGTTACTATACCCGCACTGGAAGTGCTTATATTTTTAGACGCCTTATTCAACATTTTGTCCAAAAGTTTTAATGAGCCTGTATCATTAACCTGTGATAGTATATATAAATTGTCTTCATTTTCGACAAAAAGTTTTGACAATTTTACAGCTAAAGATTCCAGACTTTTTCCGTCCGGCATAGTGTTAATATTGTGGCAAATCATACCTATGACACGCCAGTTTATATCGGATTGTTTATTAAAAGGTTTAATAAGTTCATTTATAAGATACATAGATGGTTTATCTTTTACGTACGTAAAGATTTCATTTAAAGGTGCATCCATGTTCCTTAATGATGTTCTTTCTAATTTAGGTAATAACCTGTTCAAAAACATTTTTGTTGACGGATTATTTGTTAGATAATTGCATAATGCGTCAATAGTATCAAGGTTAAAGACACAATCTCCGTCGGCATTTCTTACATTAAGTGCCATATTTAAATATCTTGCATCAGAGGAATCTTTTATATTTTTTATAATATTATTTAAATCATCTTCGCTCACATATTTAAAACGTTTTCTGATATTTTCTTTAAGACTATCAATTTTTTGTTCTGAAAGCGGCAGCTTAAAAGATTTCCAGCCAAAAGAACAGTATTCATCAAATGCACCTCTGTCTAATACAGGATTGCCATTTTCATCTTTCATTGTAAAAGCAGTTTCAATATCATAACGATCCATGCCCTCTTGTGACATAACGTCAACAATGTACCTTATATTATGCATATTTTTCAAAAGAGAATTGTCACTATTTTTTGAAATTTCCATTAAAGTTTTCATTGCATTAATATTATCTTCACTTAAATTCAGGAAAATATCTTCATACATTGCGTCATACAACGTCTCCGGGTCAGATTTAAAATTAAGGACATCTTCTACAAACTGAAAATCCTTTGTTGATTTGAAATACGGATTAGTAATGATAGACGTAAATGAATTACGGACATCAACGTCAGGAAATTCCACATCGCTATATAACTCTGAAAGTTTATCTATAACTCTATCAAGCCGCTGAATGTCCTGAGTGGTATAGTTTTCTCTTATAAAATTCATCTCAGCATCTGAAAACATACTACTACCGTCTACATCTTTAAGTGCAAACATTTTATCGCGAAGTGAAGCTATAGCAGAATTTGAATTTTCACTTTTTAATGTTGCAGCAACACCGCGGTCTTCAGCTTGAAAACTACGAACAGGAGTTTGATGTGTTGTTAAACCGTAATCGTTTTCAAAAGATGTATTGATTTTTACAGCTGTTGCGGAAGACATGATATTAGATAATTCATATATTGGAATTTTTATTTCTTTACCTGTATTCCACGGGTTAACAATACCGACGGTTTGGGTTGCGGCATCATAAGAAGATATACGGTATGCGTGTCCGTATACGAGCCCTCTTTTAGCATCATCAACAGTAAACCCTGTAAATAAAACTGTATTTTTATCATTTTTTTCAAGCGCCTTAATAAAATCATCAAAGGATTCGCCTTTTTTCTTATGATAATCGGCATTACTACAATAGAAAGTTGTGATTTCGGAATTTTCACGCTTTGTAATATCTTTTACGCAGGCTTCTGAACCGCCGCTTTCCAATTTCTGCATCTCGCGTGTCATGAAAAAGATATCGTTTGCATTTTTAACACCCTGATCTCTATAGTTATTTCGTTGGAGAGCATAGGCTTGTTCTAGAATTTTCACGCCGTCACACCCGTCTACCTGACGCTTGCCGATAAAAGTAGAAACACTGCCTCTGTCTTTATGTATTCCGACAGGAGACAACCAGACAGGTTTGCTGTCATTGAATTTAATTGTTAAACCGGATTCCGGAAATTTTACATACATATCGCCGTCTTTTTCTTCAAACAAACGATAAATAGAAACTCTTCCTTTTGGAGTATTCATCAGTGCATCAACTGCTGATACAAAATAACAGTCACCTACCATTCCCTGATGCATTTCAAATTTATCTTTTTGAGGGAACAATCTCTCAAAAGTTTCTTTTTTCATTTTAATTTCGACAAGATTTCCCTCGCCGTCATTTGCATATAATTTACCGCCGATTTGCGCGACCTCACCGGCAGGAACACCTTTTAATACTGTTTCTTTCGGAGTATTTAACGGATAGTCTTTTATTACGTAATTTTCATTTGCTCTTGCTTCAATCTTTTCGCCTTTAATGTTATACGATGAAGTCAGTTCGGAGTTTTTGAGTTTTGATTTATTTTGTAAAGCATCTAACACCTGTGCTTTTTTCTCAGCAGATTGCATTATTTCAAGAATTTGACTTGAATTATACTCGTATCCTTTGGTTCCTTTTGCTGCGACAAGATACTTTAAAATTTCGGTATCTTTTTCATCCTTGATACAGGATAACATTTCCTGAATTGTAACTTCACCAAAACGGTGTTTTGTTTTTGAAACAGAGTTATTTTCTAATACATGTTTGAGAACATCAGTCGGGATATTATTTTTGTAACATGTAACCCAATAATCAATAATATAGCCTCCGCAATTCTCTAATAATTCAGGTGAATCCTTAACAAATTGGACAAGACCATTAAACTCTTCCGGTTTCATATCAGGAAAAACATTCAAATCGAGTGTACTCGATAAATCCATACCGGCACCTGCAAGTGCTATCATCTGATCTTTAAACTTAGACTCAAGAACCTTATCCGGATAGTAAAGATTACCTTTCATATTGCCGCGTTGTTTTATTATATCCAGATAAAACTTATGATATTCGTGATTATACGCGTAGAAAGCAAGCTTATCGTAGCCGTATTTATCTAGTTGTCCGGTAATAGCCAGTACATCTTTTACAAATTGCTTGGAGTCAGCATCCATCGCATCATATTCTTTCTGAAATCCTTTACTGAATTTAGGAAGCTGAGTGTCTGTTTTCTTGGCAACGGGACTTTCTCCGCTACCTGCAGATTGTGATGTATTACGTCTTGAACTAACCTCTTCAGCAAGACGTGTCATTTGAGCATCATCTGCTCTTGATATAGGAATGTCTGATAAATCAATCTTTGGTATTTCAGTCTTTGGTGCTTTAGGGTCGTGTCTGTAGGCAAGCTTACCTATATCAGACACATCTGAACTCGTTCCTACTATTATACCCAT
>CALUTF010000042.1 GCA_944323595.1 Candidatus Gastranaerophilales bacterium
GATTTACGAAAAGCATTTAATAAAGAAAAAGAAACCGTGGGATAAATAGAGAATGAACTATAAGGTGCCTTAATCGGTGCTTTTTTATGCAAATTTTATGAAGAACCAGTTAACCTCAAACCGCCTGAATGTCAATGCAGGCATAATGCGCTGGTATACAAAAAAGCATCCACATCAGGTGAATGCTTTTTGTTGTGTTTAATATTATTTTTATTGGAGCTAAGCAGCTGTAGAAACAGATTTCTTTTGTTGCTTATCATTCCAGAAGTCAACAAGCATGCTGCAGAAGAATATACTTGAATATGTACCGATGATAATCCCAAGAATCATTGCAAGTACAAAGTCTTTTGTTGTAACTCCGCCCCAGAAATATAACGCTAATAATGTAATTAATGTCGTTAATGAAGTATTGATACTTCTTGTTAAAGTTTGATTAACTGAAGCGTCTACAATTTCTCCAAATGTCATTTTCTTTGAATAATATCTCAAATTTTCTCTTATTCTGTCAAATACAACGATGGTATCGTGTACGGAGAAGCCTATTACCGTTAAAATTGCAGTTATGAATAATCCGTCAATTTGTACGTTATATACTAGCCCCAAGATTGAAAATATTCCGCATACAAACAATACATCATGTAATACACCGAGAATTGCCGCAAGAGCATAATCAAATCTGAAACGTAATGAAAGGTACACAACGATTCCTAAAAATGCCAGCGCTACCGCAATAAGAGAGTTTTTGAATAACTCTTTCCCCATAGTAGGTCCAACAGAACTTACTGAAATTAATTCAGGATTTGTATAATCTTTTTGCAGTTGTTCAGTGATGACTGATGTTGTATTGGAATCTTTATCAATGAATTTTGTTCTTATTGAAATTATTGAACTGATATTTGATTTAGTTTTGTTTTGTTGTTCAGAATTAACGTTTAATATTTGAATATAAGGATTTTCAATTCCGGCTTTTTCAAGATTTTCTCTGGTTTTTGCCACTTCACTGTTGCTGAGCTTTTGTTCTAATCCGTATTGCAAAATAGTGCCGCCTGTATAATCAATCCCAACTTTCATAGGTGCATGGTTTGCATAAGTTACTGATGAATAAATCATAGCAATAATGCCCGGCACCAGAAGCAGACATGTCAAAGCCATCCACCACCATCTGTATTTTACGATATGAACTAAATGTTTTTTACCTGTATTTATCATAATTTTTACCTTTCTTTTCTCTTTGTCAGAACTCCGTTAGTCCAAAATACCGAAACGAGCTTTTTCGCGTTTTGTTTCTGTCGCTTCGTAGCTTTGTCCGATTTCGTCTTTTCTTAATCCGAATAATCCGGGGTGTTTAAGTTCGCCTGTACCGAATATTAAGTGCATAAAGTTTTTGGTTACGGTAATTGCACTGAACATTGATACAATAACACCGAGTGCAAGAGTCAGGGCAAAACCTTTAACAACACTGGTTCCTAAAAGATAAAGGATTGTACATGTAATAATTGTTGTCATATTTGAGTCAAAGATACTCGTAAAAGCTCTGTCAAAACCGGAATTAATAGCCGTAAACAGATTTCTGCCGGCTCTCAATTCTTCTTTAGTTCTCTCAAAGATAAGAATGTTAGCATCAACAGCCATACCTATTGACAGAATAAAGCCCGCAATACCTGCCAGAGTTAATGTTACTGGTATTGTTTTGAAGAGCGCAAATAATATCAAACTGTATATAATTAATGCGATGTCTGCAATCAAACCCGGTACATGATAGAATGCAATCATAAATATCATAACTGCAGAAAGTCCGATAATACCTGCTTTTTTAGATTTTGCAATACTGTCAGCACCGAGTGTAGGACCGACTGTATTTTCTTCAACAATCACAGCAGGAACCGGAAGAGCACCGGCGTTCAACAAGTTTACCATTCTTTGAGCTTCAGCTTGTTCAAACCCGCTTTCTCCGCCGGAAATTTGAGCTTTACCTCCGTAGATAACTTCTCTGATTACAGGATCTGATTGTAATTCTCCGTCAAAGAAAATAGCCATTTTTTGTCCGACTAATTCTTTTGTTAAATCTGCGAATTTTTTTGAGCCTTCTGCATTAAATTCCAGAGAAACAACCCATTGTCCGACCTGATCGGTTGATAAAGAAGCTCTGGATAAATCTTTACCGCTTAAACCTGTAGATTCCCAATGGATTCCGTTTGCATCCTGAACTTCTCTTTTGAATTCCAGTTCAGCAGTTTCTCCAAGGAATGATTTTGCTTCTTCCAGATCAGTTACATCAGGAATTTCAATCAATAATTTTTTTTCGCCGACTTGTTGAACAACAGTTTCGGCAACACCGAGTTTGTTTACGCGGTTTTCAATTGCAAATTGCAGATTACCCATAACTTCCGGGGTAATTTTCGGGATAGACGGTGTTGTTTGAGCTTCAAGTACAAGTCTTGAACCTCCTACAAGGTCTAACCCTAATTTGGTAGGCTTAACAATAATCAATATCGTTGACACGATAACTATTGCTACGATTGCCCAAAACATCATAATTTTGTTTTTCACTTTTTAAATCCTCTTATAAATACTAATTATTAATTTACAACAAATTTTTGTTAAAATCATAGCCGTAGAGGCTAATCATGATAAAAATTTCTTACAGCCGAAATTAATTCAGCCTGTTCACTTTGAGAAAGTTCAACAAGCGGACGTCTTACAAAGTTTTCAATCAGACCTTTATAAGCGAGAGCTGACTTTATCGGAACCGGATTCGGCGCCATAAAGAATTTTTTAAAGCAAGGATATAACTTTTGATGCATATTTTTAGCTGCAAGTATATCTCCTGTTTTGAAATTTCTAATCATTGATTTAATTTCCGTACCGAAAATGTGTGATGCTACAGAAATTACTCCGTGTGCGCCAAGTGACAGCATTGGCAGTGTCAGGCTGTCATCTCCTGAATATATCACAAAATCTTCAGGACAATTCATCTTTAATTCAGTAATAACATCCATATCTCCAAAACTTTGTTTAAGTCCGACAATATTAGGGTATTTTTCAGCAAGCTGCTTCACTGTTTCAACCTGCATGTTTACTCCTGTTCTGGATGGAATGTTATAAAGAATTATAGGAAGCTTTGTACTTTCGGCGATTGCAGAGAAGTGTTCAATCATGCCTCTTTGTGACGGTTTGTTATAATAAGGAACGACAGAAAGAATCGCATCAACTTCTTCTTTTTCTGCCAGTTTCGCAACCATAACTGCAGTTTCAGTTGAATTTGAGCCTGCTCCCATTATAATTTTAGCCTTATTAGCCGCCGCACGTTTTGCTGTGCTGACAAGTTCAATTTCTTCTTCATGTGTCAGCGTTGGTGATTCGCCTGTAGTTCCGCAGACAAGCACTGCGTCACTTCCGTTAGCGACAAGATGTTTGACAAGGGCTTCTGTTTTATCGTAATCGATTTCCCGTTTGCTGTTAAACGGGGTAACCATTGCTGTAATTACTTCCCCTGCGTCATACCTTAAAGACATACTTTTTCCCTCTTTTTTAATATTATTCCTTTCAAAATTATAAAACAAATTTAAATTTTGTGTGTAAAATATTAAGATATTTAATTCTTTTTTGTCCAAATCAGCTAGTTTATGTTAACATTTTATATATGAAACTGATTGAAAAATGGCAAAATTTAAGCAGGAAGAAAAAGGCATATTTGTCAGCATTTGTGACAATTATAGCTATAATGATGTGGGCATTTGTTTCGGCTGGAATAATTACTCATAATTTTAACAGAAGCCAGCTTCAAACATCTTCCGACAGACAGGAAGCTCTTATTAAGGGTATAATTCTGACGGAAACCAAAAATGAAAAAAAATACTGGGAAATATACGGCGAAACAGGCACCTATGACAGTAATAACGGGGTTGCTATATTAAACAGTGTTATCGGAAATTTTTACGATGAAAATAATGAAGTTTCAATGAGTTTTGAATCTTCCAGAGGTACATATAATTCCAAGAAAAGCGAAATTATTTTATATAATGATACTCACATCGTATTAAAAGACGGTATTTCATTAAAAGCTGATTTTCTAAAATGGGCAGGAAGTAATAATCCAATAGTTGCGCGCGGACATATTGTTGTACAAAAGGGTAATGAAATGCTTGCAACATCAGAACAGATTACAATAAGCCCGACATTTGATTCGTTTAAAATTACGGGAAATACTGTTTCCAAAATATATGACGTTAAGGAGAAAAAATGAAAAAGATACTTTTCTTATTTGCATTGATAATTTTGACCGCAGGTATTGCCGTGAATGCCGCAGACCTTGTTATTGAATCTAAAACGCAAAGTTATTCGGAGGATGAAAGTAAAATTAAACTTGAGGGCGATGTTAATGTTACCCTTGATGCTTTAAAAGTTATCGGAGATTCTGCCGATGTTACTGTGAAAGGTCAGCAGCTTGATACTGCAACATTCTATAATAAACCTTATGCTTTTGAAGTTAAGAAAAATAAAAAAAGAGAAGTAAAAGCAAATATTCTGAAAGTATCTTTGATAAATAAAATTGTAAGAGCCGAGGGTGATACCCAGTCAATTGTTTATGACGGAAAAACTCCTATCGTAGTTATTAACGCCGATTCTCAGGAATACGACACCAATACCGGTGTTATGACGGCAGAGGGTACTGTTACTATTTTGTACAAAGAAACAGAAACTTTTTCGGATAAGGCTATCATAAAAATGGATAAAAATGGTGACTTGCAGGATTTGGAATTAATCGGGAACGCAAGAGTTAAGGAAAAGAATAACGATTCTTTTGCAGATAATTTCAAATATGATTCAGCAACAAAAATGTTGAAAGCCAGAGGTAATACAACATCTAAAGTTGCTATGGATGACGGCGATAATTTAGTTTTAAAATCTACATATCAGGAATACAGTCAGGATAAATCAGTTTTTACCGCAAGCGGTGATGTCAAAATCTGGTATCAGGATTATTTTGCAGAGGGACCGAAAGTTACTGTATATCCGGACAAAACAACGAATAAACCAAACGAAATATATTTCACTGGGCGTTCTGCTATTACTCAGGGGTTGAGAACAATTTATGCAGATAAAATTAAAATGATTATTAACCCTAAAGATTTCCACGCAGAGGGAAATACCAGAACTGTTATCAGAAATATCGGTTCCGGTCAGGACGAAAATGTAGGTTTGGGACTTTAAGCGTTAAGAGGTTGTAATGGAAACTAAAATTGATAAAGCAGTTGATTTATTTAAAAAAAGAGAATATTCAAAAGCCATAGACGAATTCAGTGCTGTTCTTGAGACAGAGCCTGACAATGCTGAAATTTATAACAATATGGCACTTTGTTATATGAATTTAAATAATTTTGAAAAAGCTGAACAATATTTTCTTAAATCTCTTGATATTAACCGTAAAATTCCTCAGGTGTATATCAATTTATCGGACTTATATTTTAAACAAAGAAACTTTGAAAGCGGCATTAATCTTTTGATGAACGGGATTTATGAACTTCCTGATGAGTTAATATTGAGCCATTACCTCGCAAGGTTTTATATGGAAGATGCAAGACTTGATCAGGCTATTGATGAACTTGAAAAAATTCTTGATGTGCAGCCGGAAAATTATGATGCATATTATGATCTGGCAAAGGTTCATTTTGAACTCGGCAATTATGATTTAGCCATTGAAAATTTGGAAAATGTTCTTCAATACAAAGAAAATAATGAGTGGATTTATTACTATCTGGCTCAGGCTTATGAGGCTAATAACGAGATAGACAGAGCTATTTCAAATTATCTTAAAGCGATTGCCGTGAATGATAAATTTCATCCTGCATATAAAAAAGTTGCAATATTATTTCTTGCCAGAGGCGATTATGATGATGCTGTCGAGTATCTGGAAGATTATATGGCTATGGATATTCCGCAGGAAGAATCTGACAGTATAAAAGAACTTATTGCACGTATTAAAAAGAAACAAAATCATGAACAAAAGTAGTAAGTACTGGATTGCATTTTCGTCTATAGAACAAATTGACAGCACTTTTATCCAAAGATTGTATAATTACTTTGGAGATATTGAAACCGCTTTCAAGGCAAATTTAAAAGATTTATCTGATATCGACGGATTAAGTATCAAAAAAGCTGAAAAATTTGTTGAACTCAGAGATAAAATAAATTTAGACAGCGTATATAATGTAGTTGCCGATAGAGGCATAAATTTTTTAACTCTTGAAGATGAAAATTATCCGGCTCTGCTAAAAAATATTTATAACCCTCCTGCGGTTCTTTACTATAAAGGAGATTTGTCTATATGTAATTTTGAAAGAACTCTTGCAGTTGTTGGTTCAAGGCGTGCAACTTTTCATGCAGGAGAATCATTAAATAAAATCATGTCAGAGCTTTGCGGAACGGATATTTGTATAGTATCCGGTCTTGCCGCAGGTTTGGATACAACCGCGCATAACGCCGCCATAAAAAATAATTTAAAAACTATTGGTGTTATCGCAAGCGGGTTTGATTATATTTACCCTACATCAAACAAGGATTTGTATAAAAAAATCGAAAATGGCAACGGGGTTATTTTTACGGAATATTATCCGACATTTGAGCCGCTAAAATTCAGATTCCCTCAAAGGAATAGGATTGTCTCAGGTCTATCTTACGGAACATTGGTTGTTGAAGCTTCATTAAAAAGCGGAGCTTTGATTACGGCAAATCTTACACTCGAGCAGGGGCGTGAACTCCTTTGTGTGCCAGGATTGATTACAAATCCTAATACCGAGGGTATATATAAACTTATTAAACAAGGGGCGTCAATTGCGACATGCGCCGATGATATTTTGAATGCACTCGGCTGGGAAGTTAAATTACCTGAGCAGACAAAACTGAATCTGTCTGATTTGGATGAAGATGAACAAAAGATTTATAATGCAGTTGAATTGGAAGAAAAAGGTGTTGATGAATTGATTTCATTAACAAAAATTCCGCTTGAAAATTTGTTGACCGTCTTGACAATGATGGAGCTTAAAGGGATAATAAAACAAGTCGGCGGAGATCGTTATAAAAAAGTTTAAATTAAAAGAGTAGTAATAAGGTAACAGAGTTATGGCAAAAGCTGCTGTACAGGAAAATAAGGAAAATAAAAAGTCTTCTAAAAAAGAAAAATCGCTGGTGATAGTAGAGTCTCCTGCTAAGTCTAAAACTATTAAAAAAATTCTCGGGGACAGCTACCAGATAGAAGCCAGCTACGGACATATCAGAAATTTACCCACAAAAGACCCCAAGACTGATAACCTCGGGTTTGATGTTGATAATAATTTTGAACCAAAATTTGAAATCATTCCGGGTAAAAAAGATGTCGTAAAAAAATTAAATACACTTGCAAAAAAATTCGATAATATCTATATAGCCTCCGACCCTGACCGCGAGGGAGAAGCAATTGCATGGCATGTAAGACAGATTCTTGATGTGCCTGATGAAAAAATTAAACGTATTGAATTTAACGAAATTACTCCGAAAGCAGTTAAATATTCAGTTGAACATCCGCGCATGATTAATATGGATATGGTACAGGCTCAGCAGACAAGACAAATTCTTGATAAACTTGTGGGATACAAATTAAGCCCTGTGCTATGGAAGCAAATGGGAAATTACAACCTCTCTGCCGGTCGCGTTCAATCTGTTGCGCTCCGTATGATTTGCGAGCGTGAAGATGAAATAGAAGCTTTTGTCCCGCAGGAATACTGGTCTATTCATGCTGATCTTGCAAAAGATAATAAAGTATTTGAGGCTGAAGTCTCTAAATACAAAGATAAACCGCTTGAAAAAACTGTGAAAAATCAGGAAGAAGCTCAAAAAATCGTCGACTATCTCACCGGTGCAGATTTTGTTATCTCAAAGGTTACAAATAAATCAACAAAAAGAAAACCAACCGCACCTTTTATAACTTCAACATTGCAGCGGGCTGCAAGTTCAAAACTCGGTTTCGGGGTTCAAAAAACAATGCAGGTTGCGCAAAAACTCTATGAAGGTATTGAACTTGAATCAGGTGCTGTCGGTTTGATTACATATATGAGAACAGATAGTGTTCGTGTTTCTGATGATGCTCAGGCTATGGCAAAGGATTTTATCCTGAAAAATTTTGGCGACAAATATTATCCTGAAACACCTAATATTTACGTAAAAGGCAAACAAAACGTTCAGGATGCTCACGAAGCTATCCGCCCGTCTTATCCTGAGAGAACCCCGGAAAGTATTAAACAATATCTGGATAACGACCAGTACAGATTGTATAAATTAATCTGGGAAAAATTTATGTCCTCACAGATGTCAAATGCTGAAATTGCAAATAAGTCAATCGAGATTACGGCAGGTGATTACACATTGAAAGCAGGAACTAGTAAAGTTACGTTTGACGGTTTCCTCAAACTTTATAATGATAGTGAAGATGAAAATGATAAGGAAGCCGATTCTAAAATTCCTGATTTGGAAAAAGGTGACAAAGTAGACTGCAAAAAAATTACCCCGAAACAGCACTTTACCCAGCCGCCACCAAGATATAACGAAGCTTCTCTTGTTAAAGCGCTTGAAGAATACGGCATCGGCAGACCGTCTACTTATGCAACAATTATTACGGTTATTCAAACACGTAAATATGTTGAAAAGAGAGATAAGGCGCTTCATCCTACAATATTAGGGCGTGCTGTTTCAAAACAACTTGTAGCTCAATTTTCAGATATTATGGATTATAAGTTTACTGCCGGCATGGAAGAAAAACTTGATAAAATTGCAGATAAAAAAGCTGTTTGGAATAAAGTTCTGCAAGACTTTTACGGTCCTTTTATGGAAGAAGTTAATGCTGTTATGAAAACGGCAAAAAAAATTAATATTGAAACTAAAATAACCTGTCCTAATTGCGGCAAGCCAATGATTGTCAGAAACAGCCGTTTCGGTACTCAATTTTTGGGCTGCTCCGGATATCCTGAATGCAAAACGGTTATGTCAATGAATGTTTTGAGCGAGCAGCAGCCAGATTCTGAACAGAGTGCGCCGCAGGAAGTTTGTGAAGAAAAATGCGAAAAATGCGGTTCTGATATGATTTTCAAAACAGGACCTTACGGCAAATATATGGAATGTACCAATGCTGATTGCAAACACCGTAAACCTTACAGACGTTCCACAGGTGTAAAATGCCCGAAATGCGGACAGGCTGATATAGTCGAACGTAAATCTAAAAAGGGTACAGTCTTTTTTGGGTGCAACAGATATCCTGACTGTGATTTTACATTGTGGAATGAACCTACAGGAGAAGTTTGTCCTGATTGCGGTGCACTTCTCGTAAAAAAAGTTTTGAAAAAAGGTGAAGTTATTGAGTGCTCAAACAGAAACTGCGGGTATAAAAGGACTGTTGAAACTCAAAATACTGAGGAGAATTCTGAAAATGAATAAATTCGGATTGATAGGGTATCCTCTGGGACATTCAATTTCTGCAGTAATACATACGGCAGGATTTAAAAGTCTCGGGATTGATGCAACTTACGATATTTTAGAAACTGATCCTGAAGATCTCGTTGATAGAGTTAAATTTTTAAAACATAATCATTATGACGGTTTTAATGTTACTATTCCGTTGAAATTGCCTATTTCTTTATTTTTACAGGAAGTAGATAAGTCTGCAGATATCGTTGGAGCTGTCAATACAGTAAAAATTGACTCTAATAAATTATTTAAAGGTTATAATACTGATGTTTTGGGCTTTAAGAAAGCTATTCCGGAAGAAATTATACTGACCGGTAAACGTGCTGCAATTCTCGGAACCGGAGGTGCCAGCCGTGCTGCGGCAGTCGGGCTGATTGACCTTGGTGTTAGCTGTATTGATTTTTATACAAGGAATATTCCGAATTCTATTGATTTATTAAACTATATGCGCCGTCTTTTTCCTGCTGTTAATTTTGAAACCCACCAGATTGAACGTGTTAGGGATTTGTCTATGTTTGATATGATTGTTAATGCTACTCCTATCGGGATGTTGGGGCGTTCTGCTGATATGATGCCGCTGGAAATTCCTGCAATGCAGACAATTCCTGAGCATGCTGTTGTTTATGATGTGATTTATAATCCTAAAAAAACGTTATTGCTCAAAGAAGCTGAAAAACTCGGCTTGAAAACAATCAACGGTTTGGATATGTTAATTTATCAGGCTGTGTCAGCGCAGGAAATATGGTTTGGCAAAACTCCTGATTTTGCTGAAATGAAAATAGCTGCTCTGGAAGCTCTCGGAATTTAGACTTTCTTTTCCGGAATAAATTCTAATAAATCGTGCAAATCGCATTCCAGATAAACGCAGAGTTTGTTAATAATATCCAGCCCTACATTTGTTCTTTTTCCGCGTACAATATCTGAAAGTATTGACTGGCTTATTCCTGTTGCATTATGAACAGCCGTTGCGGTTTTGTCTTTGTCCCATAGTACTTGTCGTAATTTTATTTTTATCATGACAGTAATAATAGTGTAATTAGATGCTTTTATATTGACAAATAATACAATATTTTTACAGAATATGCAAGAGATTTAATTAAAATTTTTACTCATACCGCAGAGCATCAATCGGATTAAGCAGTGAGGCTTTGTACGCAGGGTAGTAACCGAAGAGTACACCGATTGCACCTGAAAATCCCAGTGATAAAAATATTGAAAAACTTGTAATTGAAATACTCATATCAGAAAACAGCTGAATACTTTTTGCGCCGAGTACTCCTATTGTGACACCTATAATTCCCCCGATAACCGAAAGCAAGAATGATTCTATCAAAAATTGAATTCTGATATCTGAAGCTTTTGCCCCTATTGCCATTCTTATACCTATTTCTTTGGTTCTTTCAGTAACCGATACCAGCATTATATTCATAATGCCGATGCCGCCGACTAGCAGCGATACAGATGCTATTGCCCCGAGCAGAATAGACATTGTTCTTGCGGAAGATTTGATTGTTTCCTGCATTTCTGCGAGGTTTCTGATTTCAAAGTCATCCTCCTGATTTTTACCTATGTGATGGCGTGTTCGTAGAAGTTCTGCTATATCATCGTATGTTGTTGAAATAATTTCGTCATTCTGTGCTTTTACGTTTATCATTTTAACTGTTCCCGGAAAATCTGTTCCGAAAACTTTTTTCTGGGCTGTGGTTATTGGAATAAATATTAAATCATCCTGATCCATTCCCATGCCGCTTTGACCTTTAATTTTCAGTGTCCCGATAATTTTGAACGGAACTCCGCCGACACGCATTGTTTTATTTATCGGGTCCATATCTCCGAATAATTCTGTTGCAACTGTATTCCCGATTATTGCAACTTTTGTATTGTTTTTTAAATCTTCCGGCAGAAAGTTTCTTCCGCTAAGGATTTCGTAATTTCTTATATAAAGATATGATGCTGTAGTGCCGCCAACCGTCGTTGACCAGTTCTGGTTGCCGTAAGTCAGCTGATATGTGCCTGATGAATAGGGTGCAACTGCGAGTATGCCGCGTGCGTTTGTTTCTATCGCTTCAGCATCTTTCAAAGTGAGTGTCGGTTTTGTACCAAGCCCCATTCTGACACCTCCTGATGTTGCAGAGGCAGAACGTACCATCAAAAGATTGCTCCCCATGGATTCCATATCTTTCGCAATCCGTTTGCTGGCGCCTGTGCCGACTGCCAGCATTATTATTACTGCACTGACACCGATTATTATACCGAGGCTTGTCAGCATTGAACGCATTCTGTTTATTTTTAATGACCTTATTGCCATTATTGTTGTTGATTTTAAGTCAAGCATTTTGTTTCCTTTTAATACGGGATTGTTGTGTGTGCATTTATTTCATCGGAAATAATATTTCCGTCTTTAAATCTTACTACGCGTTTACAGTAGGCAGCTATATCAGGTTCGTGTGTTACAAGAACGATAGTTTTTCCCATGTCTTTATTGAGACTGACAAAAAATTCCATAACTTCTATACTTGTTTTTGTATCAAGATTTCCTGTAGGTTCGTCTGCCAGTATAAGAGGCGGATCATTGACTATTGCACGTGCAATAGCAACACGCTGCTGCTGGCCGCCAGACATCTGATTTGGCATGTGGTCTTCACGTTTTTCAAGTCCGACTATTTTCAGGGCGTGTTTTGCTCTTTTTATACGTTCTTCTTCTGGGATGCCTTTGTATATCATAGGAAGTTCAACGTTTTCCAGAGCGGTTGTTCTTGATATTAGGTTGAAACCTTGAAAAACAAAGCCCATTTTTGTATTTCTTACATCTGCAAGAGCGTTTGTGTCTAAAGAAAGCATGTCTATTCCGTCAAGAAAGTAACTTCCGGAATTAGGTTTGTCCAGTGTGCCTAACATATTCATAAAGGTTGATTTACCGGAACCGGATGCTCCCATTATCGCAACAAATTCACCCTTTTCAATACTGAGAGAAACATCATTAAGGGCGTTAAAGCTGTCTTCACCTGTTTGGTATGTTTTTATAGCGTGTTTTACTTCTATTAAACTCATTATTTAATCCTTTAGAACATTCCCGGTCCGCGGCGTCTTTGGGATTTTGTTTTTGATTTACCTTTTATTCCTGTAATAATCGGCGTGCCTTCTGCAAGAACAGGCGATTCAAGTTCTGTAGAAGTATCGTCACTTACTCCTGTTTTGACATCAACGCGTTTGGGTTTATTTCTTTCCATAATCCATATACCTTGATTTTTGTATTTAGTTCCGTCTGTATTAGGTGTAAATTTTAAAGCCATATTAGGAACACAGAGAATGTCCTCGCTTTTATCTGTTATAATAGAAACATTTGCGGTCATACCGGGGATTAGTTTTAAATCTTCGTTATTAACATCAACAATGACTGAATATGTTACAACGTTAGATACAGTTGTCGGAGAAATTCTTACCTGAGTTACTTTTCCATGGAATGTACTGTCAGGATAGCCGTCAAGAGTATAAGTTACGTCCTGCCCTTCTTTTACTTTGCCTATATCAGCTTCTGAAACATTTACTTCAATCTGCATCTTTGTTAAATCCTGTGCGATAGTGAATAATTGCGGTGCCTGAAAACTTGCGGCAACCGGCTGCCCTAAGTCAATTTCACGTGATATAATCGTTCCGTCAACAGGTGCTATAATTTTTGTGTAACCAAGGTTTGTCATTGCCGTTTTATATGTTGCCTGTGCCTGTGCTATTTGAGCCTGCGCTGCACCTATCTGCGCAAGGTCAGCAAGATAGGTGCTTTCTGCCTGATCAAGTTCGCTTTTCGCAATAAAGTTTTTTGCATACAGGCGTTTATAACGGTTGTATGTTTTTTTATCCATTTCCATAACGGCATTAAGTCGTGCAAGGTTTGCTTCTGCGTTATTAATGGAGGCCTGTGCCTGCTGAACTGATGCTTCAAAGTTTGCAGGGTCGATTTGCGCAAGAAGCTGCCCTTTTTTTACTACAGAGTTGAAGTCAACATAAATATCTTTAATAAGTCCTGATACAGTTGAACCTACGCTGACTGTATTTACCGGATTTATGGTGCCGGATGCTTCTACTATCTGGGTTATTGTACAGCGTTCCAGTTTTGAAGTCTCGTAGCGTACTTTATTTTTGTTAGCGGTTCTGATTATAAGCAATAATATTATAATCAAGATGGTTATTAGAGGTATTAAAATTTTCTTTTCTAATTTCATTTTTTATCGTCCCCTATAGTTGTAGTGACTTCCTGAGGCAGAGCTATAGCTTTTTCAAGGTTGGCTCTTGCAACGTTATAATTAAATACAGCTTCCACGTATGATTGCTGTGCATTGTTGTAGTTAACTTTTGCGTCTTGAAGCTCTATATAGTCGCCAATTCCGACGGAGTATCTGCCGTCTGCAAGTTCAAAATTTTCCAGAGTTTGGCGGACTTTTACAGCAAGAAGCGGTATTTGTTTTTCCAATTGCATCATATTAATATATGCATCCTGAACTTCAAAATATATGTTTTGTTTTGCTAAATCAATCTCGTTCTGTGCTAATTCTACCTGTAATTTTGCGCTGTCTATTTCGTGTTTCTGAGCAAGAATATTTACGTTAGTAGATAGTGAAACTCCTACGTTAAAAGAGTTTGTATTATAGGTATCTCTATATCCATAGCCGACATTCCCGCTGATTTCCGGTAAGTATTCCCTTTTTGTGTATTTAAGGGATTCTTTCATTGCACTTAAAGTTGCATCATAGGCTTTTAAATCAGGGCGATTTTCGTATGCCATTTCCAATGATTCTTCAAAAGTATACGGGAAAGGATTTAATTTGTAATCCGTTAATACTTCTATTTTTTCAACCTGACTTGTAAGAAAGGCATCTTCAACATCTTCAGGAGGGGCTGAATAGTCTTCTTTTTTTGAAATATCTTCCAGATTTACTTCTGCAAGATTTTCGCTGAATTTGAAATTTTCAGTACTTTCAATTTCATATTCGGGGGTATATGCAACGTACATTGAATTATTTAATTGAACAAGCGCATTTTGATAATTTTGTTCTGAATTGACAAGGCTTACTTTTGAATCACTCAGATTTACTTCAGCGTTTACAAGGTCTATTTTGGAGCGTATTCCCTCATCAAAATATGCTTTTGTCCGCTGGTAATTTCTCTCATTAATTTGTACATTTGCTTTGTTTATTTCAACCTGTGCTTTGGCGGCAAGTACGTTATAGTAGTTTGTTTTAACCTCAAACAAGGTGTCAAGTACAATATTATCAAAGTCAAAAATGGCAGCTATTCTATAAAAATTATTCATTCTTATATTTGCATTAGTTTTGCCGAAGTTCCAGATAAGCTGGTTTAGAGATGCTTCTGCTGAATAGTAGTTATTATTCATATTACGGTTATACGTATATCCTCCTCTGTTGCCTGAGGAACTGTTTGTATTAACGTAATATCCTGTGCCGACACCTATGGTCGGGAAATAAGCTGCTTTTGCTATACTGTAACTTTTAGCGGATACGCCGTAATTGTATCTGGCACGTTTGATAAGGGGGCTGTTATTAAGTGCAATTTCAAGGCAGTCTCTCATTGTAAGAGTTGAACCTTTTTCTATCATTTGCACGGAAGCTTCAAGAGCAAAGCTGCAAAGCCCTGAATTCAAAGCAATACATATAGCTAATGCAATAAATTTCCTGCGTAATGACAATGTGGAGTATCCTCTAGGTTTTCTGTTATTTTACATATATACAACGATTAAACCATATTAATTGTTCATTTTAATCATTTATAAATATTAATTATTCATTACGCTTCTTTTATTGACCAGAAATCAGGTTGGAACATAACAAGGAACGGAATAATTTCCAGCCTGCCTACAAGCATATATATTATGCAGATAATTTTTGTTGTGGTATGTAGTCCGTCAAAGTTCCCCATTGGCCCAACAGCTTGGGCAAACCCCGGACCAATATTGCCTAGTGTTGTTATTGAGGTGCTGAGACCGACAATCACATTTTGTTCTATTATACTTATCAAAATTGCACCAACAAGAAATATTGCAAAGTAATAAAAAACGAATACTATTATTTGTCGTATTACATCTTTGGGTACGATTGTGTTATCTATTTTAACGTTAAAGACCGCATTCGGGTGTAGAATTCTAACCATCTCGCTTTTCATTGTTTTAAACACAATGAGCCATCTTGTGAGTTTTATACCACCGCCGGCAGAACTCGCACATGCGCCCATAAACATCACTATAAACAGAATTATCTGTGACGTGAAATCCCATTTTATAAAATCTACACTTGCACTGCCGGTTGAGGTAGAGATGGATGCTACCTGATAAAAGGCATGCGTTAATGCTTCAAAAAGGCTGTAGCCGCTGGAATATATTAAGCTTGCAGCTATAAATAATGAAAAAATTACGGTTAAATTCAGGTATAAACGGAATTCTTCGTTTTTGATAAATAAAGAGGGCTTTTTCTGATTAAACGCTCTTATCCATAGTATAAAATTGCTGCCGGCTATAAACATAAATATTGTCATAATCCA
>CALUTF010000043.1 GCA_944323595.1 Candidatus Gastranaerophilales bacterium
TTTTTAATTTCTCCGCAAGCGATACATTTTCTTTCAACCAATTGGCGCTCCTTAGTTTACTTCTGCCAGTTTTTCCAATTTCAGCTTCTGGTCATATTCCATTAAAAGTTTGATTAACTCGTCCAAATCCCCGTCAATAACAGTCCATACATTAAGGTTATGGTTAAGTCTGTGATCAGTCAGACGCCCCTGCGGAAAGTTATATGTTCTGATACGTTCGCTTCTGTCGCCTGAACCGACTTGAGAACGACGTAAGTCTGTTATTTCCTGCATTTGTTTTTGGACTTCCATATCATATAATTTGGCTTTCAAAATTTGTAAAGCACGTTCTTTATTTTGTAATTGAGAACGTTCTTCAGTACAGAAAATCATAATTCCCGTAGGTTTGTGGAATACACGTGCAGCGGTTTCAACTTTGTTAACGTTTTGACCGCCTGCACCGCCTGAACGGGCTGTTGTGATTTCAATATCATTCATATTAAGTTCAACTTCAACATCATCAACTTCCGGCATAACTGCAACAGTGGCAGTTGAAGTATGAACGCGGCCCTGAGATTCTGTTGCAGGAACTCTTTGCACGCGGTGAACACCTGATTCATATTTTAATTGAGAATATACGGCATCACCTTTTATAGAAATAATTATTTCAGAAACGCCGCCGGCTTCGCATTCTGTTTTACTCAAGACCTGAGTCTGCCAGCCTTTTTTATCGGCATAGCGCATATACATTCTTGCCAGATCTCCCGCAAAAATATTTGCCTCATCACCGCCGGCACCGCCGCGAATTTCAAGCATAATATCTTTATCATCCATAGGGTCACGCGGGAGAAGAAGTACTTTCATGCGTTCTTCGTATTCAGGAAGTTTTGCTTCGTTTTCTTCCATTTCAGCTTTAAGAAAGCTTCGCATTTCTTCATCTTTTTCTTCATGAATCATTTGCTTCGCTTCTTCAATGGAATCTACGGCTTTTTTCCACGCATAATAGAGTTCAACGGTTTCTTCCATTGATTTTCTCTGTTTTGAGAGATCCCTGAATCTGTTGTAATCCTGAATTACAGCGGGGTCAGAAAGTGTCACGCCCAACTCGTTATATTTTTTCTCTATCTGGAGAATTTTGTCTAACATATCTTTCATACCCCGATTATATCAGGAACAAAAATTTTTTCAAATAAAGGAGCAAAGCACAAATTTGCCTTTTGCAAAAGTAGGTTATTTTATGTATAATATAAATCGTTAAAGAGAGGAGAAAACAATGCTGCAGTACTTTTTAGGGTCATATATAGTTGCAATAGCCGGATTTGTAGGGGCTTATTTCTGGGGCGAGCACGCTCATGCCGGAACCGGTCTTGCCTGTGTATTTATTGCACTGGTGTTGAGTATTCTGGAAATAAGTCTTTCATTCGACAATGCAGTTGTTAATGCGATGAAGCTTGAACACATGTCAGAAAAATGGCGCCACAGATTTTTAACCTGGGGGATTGCGATTGCTGTTTTCGGTATGAGATTTTTGTTCCCTATTTTAGTTGTTGCTATATTTGCAAAAGTAGGCATTGTAGAAGTTACAAAAATGGCTTTAACCAATGTTGATAAATATGCAGGATATCTCCATGCAACACATGCCCCGATTGTAACTTTTGGCGGAATTTTTCTGATGATGTTGTTTTTACATTACTTCTTTAACCACGAAAAAGTTGTTCACTGGATTAAAGTGATTGAATCACCTCTATCTCACCTCGACCATATAAAGGGAATTGAAATAGTTCTTGCTTTACTGGCAGTTATTGCGACCCAGAACTTTGTACCGGACGAGGTTAAAGTATCCGTTATGATTTCCGGTATTGCAGGCGTTATAACATATCTTGCCATAGACGGATTTACTCATTATCTTGAAAAACACGAAGAAATGCGGATGGCTCAATGCGTAAATTCCGGAGCCAAATGTACAGGGCTTATAAGTTTTCTTTATCTTGAATTAATTGATGCATCATTCTCGCTTGACGGAGTTCTCGGAGCCTTTGCCCTTAGTAAAGATGTAATTATTATCACAATAGGACTTGCAATCGGCGCGATGTTTGTACGTTCTTTGACCATTATGCTTGTGGAAAAGAAAACACTTGCAAAATTTATATATCTTGAACACGGCGCACACTGGGCAATAGGAGCTTTATCAGTTTTGATGCTTATTTCTACTGTTGAAGAAATTCCGGAAGTTGTTACAGGCGGAATAGGACTTGGATTTATTGTTGCGGCATTTATTTCATCAATCGTTCACAACAGAAAAATGGCAAGGCTGATTGCCGGCGGAGAAGAAAAGAATGCTTAATCTTCCGCTGGTAAGTTTTGTTGTAACTTCATACAATTACGAAAAATATATTCTGAAAACACTTGAAAGCATCAAAAATCAATCTTACACAAATTTTGAAATTCTTGTTGTTGACGATTGTTCTTCTGATAATTCCCGCCGCGTGGTTGAAAAATTTATTGAAGAAAATCAGGATTTGAAAATAACTCTGTTTGTTCAGGACAAAAATCAAGGGCAAATGGCAGCGATGATGAGAGGATTGAAAGAAGCAAACGGTCAATTTGTAAGTTTTATAGATTCTGATGATATTTTAATGCCGGATTTTGCCAAAATTCATATCCAAACGCATTTCAAGATTAGTGTTGCATTCACTTCATGCTCCATAATAGAAATAGGAGAGAATGATGAAGTTCATACATTCAATTCAATCGCTTCTCCTGCCTGCCAGAATGTTGAGGATTTGCTGAACGCTGAAAAAAACGATTACAAAAAAGTAAAAGGAAAATTCGGAGGCTGGTACTGGTCGCCAAACAGTTCTGCAATGTACAGAAAAGCTTCTATTGAACTTCTGCTTGATTATAAAAATACTGATAAGTGGAAAATTTGTCCTGATAAATTTATTATGAATTATGCACATCTAATCGGCGGCAGTGCAATAATTAACGCACCTTTGACCGCTTACAGGCGGCACTCCAATAACGCAGGCAATTGCACACTTGTTACCGGAGATAAAAAACTGCATTCTGATTACACAACATTGATTAATATAAATAACAATATTAAAATACGTCCGGAAATGATTAAATTTCTCTGGCAGGAAAAAGAAAAACTCGGGCTGCGCAATGTACTGAAATTAACACTCAGGTGCATATAAAAATTGCAAAAAAATTTAAAGCAATTGTGAATATTGCACGGGATATTTATGGAAGTTTTACATACAAAAAACGGTTAAAGAGCTTGTAAACTTTTTAACCGTTTTCTATTTTATTTTTTGATATTACTAATCAATATTCCAGCTGTTAAGATATTCTTTTTGTTCTTCAGTCAGAGTATCAATTTCAATACCCATAGATTGGAGTTTAAGTTCTGCAATCTTAACATCAACTTCGTGAGGAAGGGTATGCAATTTCTTTTCAAGTTTGCCTTTATTTTTAACAATAAATTCCATACCGAGAGCCTGATTGGCAAAACTCATATCCATAACACTTGCAGGGTGTCCCTCAGCAGCACCGAGGTTAACCAGTCTGCCTTCTGCAAGCACATAAATTGATTTTCCGTTTTTCAATTTATATTCTTGAAGAGATGGTCTGATTTGCTTAATTTCAGTTGCGTAAACTTTTAAATCGCCCACATTGACTTCCCAGTCAAAGTGACCTGCGTTTGCAACAAAAGCACCGTCTTTCATATCAAGTAAATGAGGAATATCAACAACATGCTTGTCTCCGGTAACTGTCAGGAAAATATCCCCCTCTTTAGCAGCTTTAGCAATAGGCATAACTCTGTATCCCTCCATTACAGCTTCAAGAGCTTTCAATGGATCTACTTCGCATACAATTACGTTTGCGCCGAGTGCTTTTGATCTTAAAGCGCAGCCTTTGCCGCACCATCCGTAACCTGAAATTACAACCGTTTTACCTGCAATAAGAATATTTGCCGCACGAATAATTCCGTCAAGAGAACTTTGACCTGTTCCGTATCTGTTGTCATACAAATGTTTTGTCAAACTTGTATTTACACCAACGGCAGGGAACATTAATTTTCCCTCTCTTTCCATAGCCTGAAGTCTGATAATACCTGTTGTTGTTTCTTCTGTTGAACCTATAACATTTGCTGCAATTTCCGGATAATCTTTGTGAAGAGTAGAAACTAAATCACAGCCGTCTTCAATAATCAAATCAGGTTTGTGTGCTATAGCTTCCGCAATATGTGCTCTGTAAGTTTCAACACTTTCGCCGGCAATAGCAAATACCGGAATGTTGTAATATTTTACCAGAGCTGCCGCAACATCATCCTGTGTAGATAAAGGATTTGATGCTACAAGAACCGCGTCCGCACCGCCTGATTTCATTACAATACATAATGCTGCGGTCTCTTTTGTTACGTGAGAACATGCAGACAATCTTAAACCCTTGAACGGTTGTTCTTTTATAAATCTTTCCTGAATTTTTCTTAAAACAGGCATATCTTTAAACGCCCATTCAATCTGGTTTTTACCCTGTTCTGCAAGGTTAATGTCTTTAATATCACATTTTAAATCTGTAGTCATTAGCATTCATTTTCTCCTGCTTTTTAATACATTTTAAATGTATTTAGTACAATTTATATTATAAAACAAATTTTTACTGTGTAAAAAAAAAGTATTTTTATGTTAAAATTTGTTAAAAGAGTGTGTCGTTTTGGCAAAAAAGTTTATTCAGGAATCTTATAATGCATGTACGTATGTAAGGAGTCTCGTGTGAAAGTCAATTTAAACAATATTGGGATAAATCAAAATAAGAGTGTAGCATTTAAAGGTTATAAACCGACCAAAGATGATAAAGGTTACAAAATTTATGAATTCAATTATCCGTTTGACAGTAATAAATACGACTGTTATCTGGAAATGTATGAGGCAAGTACCGACGAGTACGGCAATTACTATGTTGAAGACTATAACAAATTAAATTATTATGACTCCGAAAATCCTGAAAATCAAAATCCGAACGGGAAAAAATTATCACCGGATAAAATAAATAAAGTTAACCTTGCAGCTGATTTCGGCATAACAGATATGTCAAAACCAATAGCATACCACTATAAAGGAATTTCCAAAAACGGCGGAGAGACTGTTTATAAAATTGATAGCGGTATAATTGTAGACCAGAGAACTCAAGATAATCCTGACCGCATTTTTAATGTTCTCAACCAGAACGGAACAAATGAATTCCGCGGAGGTTCAGCAAAACTATTTATAACCGACACTTACAAACCCGGTATTTATTTTGATAAAAACGGTCAAATAAAAGAAAATCTTGAAATTAAAAACAGAGCTAAAAATACTATCCCTAACATAACTACGGTTATGGGAGGAACTATTGCAGGTGTTATAAAAGGTATTGACGACGGAGATTTTGACAATTATGATTATTTAATTACCCCTCCGTGGTTCATGTCTGCAACTATGGGCGGTCACGGGTACTGGAGTGAAAACTGCTACCAGATTTCTCCAAACCTCGGCAACATAAACCACTACAGAACATTCATTAAGAAAATTTTTGCAAAAGATAAACATTTTATTACCGACGCGGCTTTTGTAAACGAAGGTCTTATGGGCGCGCACTTCCAGCATCTTCTGAAATGGGAAGATGAATCTTATGCCAACGACTGGATTAGTGCAGGCGGACTCAAAAACGGACACCTCACAGCCGGTGTGTTCGGTAAAAACCATCAATTTATTTCCCACAAAATAATCAACAGCCCTATTGCATATAAACAAAGACATGACGGTCAGATTGAAAAAATCAGAAATCTGAACTACGACAAGAGAAAACCAACCTATGTTCAGGTTTTTGACAGCAGACTTGTCGCAGAAAACGAAAAGAAAGATTCAACAAAATTAATCACAACTTACATTAAACCTAATACAGATAACCCGTTAGAAATTAACAACCACAATGATACAGTTGTACCTTATCCGTTTATGGTCTTTGACCCTAAAATTTACGAAAGAAATATTGATAAACTTAATGAATATAACAGAATGCAGCCTAAAGAAGACCAGATTAAAATGGATTCATATCTGGGAACAAGAATTTTGACAAAACTCGGTAACCTTTATCTGGATGAAAAATTTGAGGGCGGATTCAAAACCTGGGAAGCAAACCCTGACATTGCCAAATTGAACTTTATATCTTCAAATTCTGACACGGAAGATGCGTTCAATCTGGAAACAGATGAAGAAAGAAGAAAATTCTTCAAACATATAGAACAAAAGAACTGCGAAGTTCAGGATTATATCCTGTCATCTGCAAAATTCTGGACAAAACAAACCAGACAAATCATGAATCTTCACGTTGCACAGCATCTAAAAACTCCTGATGCTTCAAATCCGTCCGAAGTTTACAACCAGATAATGAAAAATATAGATGACGGCATTTACCCTCAAAGCTTAAAAAGAAAAATTAACAAAAACATGGTAGAAAATGTTCTCAACGGAGAATATAACCTTAAACCGCTTTCTAAAGAAAATTTCATGACACAGCTGGAATTCAATTTGATGGATGTACCTCTTGAATCTATTGAATTTGGCAATGATATAGTCGGAGTAATGGCATCACCATACATATCCAAACGCGCAACAGATGAAGAGTCCGTAGGAAAAACACGCTCTCAAATCTATCTTGAACATAACAGTACGGTTCCTGATAAATATAGAGATACCTATGAAGAAACTAACAAACTGTTCCTGCAGGATGGTGCAATCAACAATTTTGCAATGGACATTCTGACGTCAGTAAATCAGCAGCTCGGTAAAAAACGTTCACTTATGAACATATACAGAGATACAACTACTTACGGGAAATATGCAATGCCTTACCTTGCAAATGAAATCGTCAAATTTGCGGTAATCAAAAGCCTTGCACCGAGAACAGATGTAAAATACGATTCTGAAACAGGTGAACTCCTATATGACTATGACGAATTAAAACAAACCAGCCTGAATAAACTTAAAATAAAAGCAGGCGGTCCGGAAGAAGAAGCCAGAGCCATATTGAGTAAAATCAAATCAGGTATAAAAGATATTAACGATAATGACAAACAAACTCTTGTTAATGCTCTTTTGAAAATGCTTGAAGGCACAAACGAAAACAGCTTCAAACTTGCAGAAATGATTGTTGACAGAAGCGGCAACGGTCTTGACTGGAGAATTGACGCAACAAAAGATATCGCAGACATAGATGCCCTCAAAGATCACAATACAGACTTTGAATACACCTGGGATAAAATTATTGACTTCTGGGGTAAATTCGGTCAGGGTGTTCTTGAAGAAAATCCTAATGCTTATATGGTTGCGGAAGTTACTGACGAAGCTGACTTATACGATATAGCAGGAGGCAGATTATCCCCGAGATATTCTAACCAGAATGACAGAAATAATGACTCCAACAAGGAATCTATTGATATGAAATTTTTAAGAGAAACAGGTATAACTTCTCTTGCAAATTATTCATACATATTCTCTACAATCTCCGATATCTTCACTCTGAATACAGAAGATGGTGAAAGCAAAATGGATACAAATCCAAAAGTTATCGGCAGAAAAATATATGAAAAATTTACACAGCCCGGTATGTATAAAAATTATCTGAAAGCAATGCCACTGGAAGCACTTTTGTTCTCATATAACTTTGTAGGAAACCACGACAAACCAAGAATTCTGCAATGTCTGGCAATGGATATGGGAATGTTCTATACAGACCTTACAAACTCCAAAAATCACGACCAACGTGTAAGAGCATATAGAGTGTTGGAAGATAATCATGACTTCTCCAATGAACAAATTCAAAAAGTAAATACAGCAACCTCAGAGTATGATTTCAGCAGATTCAGTCCAAAAGCAATTGCAGCCGCAGAAATGTTAAGACGCGGTCTAATTGACGGGTTAAATGCACTTGCTGCAGACAACAATCCTGAAAGACCGGCATTTAGAGGAGAAAATCATAAAAGGATTTACGAAGCTGTAGGTAAATCACTTAAAGATTTAGCCCACGGCACATACCTCAAGAAAAACTTTGAAAACGATGCTCTGGGCACAAAAGAAATTCACTGGCTGATTAATATTGCATTAAATCAAGCTGAAAGCGAATACAATCTCGGTCTGTCAAAAGAAGACAGAAAATTATTGGAAGACAAAGCCTTTGAAGTAATAGTAGCACCTGCTTACTCAAAACTTGACGGTATGATGAAATATCTGCAGGCGATTGTAGGTATTCCGACATTATATGCAGGTGATGAACTAGCTTCAACTGGCTACGAATCAAAAACAAAAAATATTTATCTGCAAAACCGCGGCTATCTCCACAACGAATGGGCAGACCCGAACAGCAAAGAACAAAAACAATTCGTAGTCAACGGGAAAAAAGATATTGATAAAGAAATGGGTATCAGAACGAAATTTGAAAACCACGCTCTAAACGATGGCGCACCAATAATGCTAAAACTTCAATATCCTCTTGGTGATGAAAACTCTAAAAACTGTCCTATCACCGGATTTTTCAGACAAAGCAGTGATGGTGCAATGGCAGTTACATTATTGAATCCGACAGGTATGACCCGTGACCCGAAAATTGGTTACTCACCGGCACATCTTACTTTAGACTCAATAGGTTTAGGCAAAGATTTAGGTGAATACAGCGATGATGTAGGTCTTAATTTCGGTATTCAGCCGGGTACAAAATTCATTGACGCAAGAAATGAACAGGATGAATATATTGTCAGAGAATTTAACAATAATTACTTTATCAAAAAAGTAAATAAAGAATGTCCTGATGATCCGAAACAAGATTTACCTGTAGAACTTAATGATGCAACTCTTGTTTTGACACATGCACCGTCATTTACAGGCAGAGTAAACAAAGCCCTTGTTCCAAACCGTTACCAACAGCCGAAAGAAGTTCAAGTCGGTTCAAAATTGGAACTTATTGCAAGATAAAATTCGGTAATAGATAGAAATCATACAAAGATGATTATATTTTCCATGGATAATCATCTTTAAACTGCCATCCGTCATGAACAAAAATTGCAAAACATGCACTTGCACCTCCATGGACATAACTAAAGTTTCTACACCGTTCCAGATAACTTTCTCTGTCCATAGCCTTTTTAATAGTGTTCAGACTTGGAATGACCAGCTTTTTATTGCCTTCCCAATACAACTCTGCAACATCAAAAACATCACGACCTATTATATTCGGAGGTTTATTACCATTTAAATCGACTGTTAAAACAACATACTGGTTATTACTCCAGATAGATAACCACGCTCCGTCCGCAAAACGAACAACATTTCCTCTGGCTATTGAGTTATCATCAAAACCGGCATTTGTACCGTTATAGTTGCTGACATAATAAGTATCCATTCCGTATATTTTCTGTAGAGCTCCGGATGTTCTCAGGTACGGGTCATAATATTTTTTAAAGAAATCAGTATTAGATATTGGAGCCGTAATCTTTCCGGTGTCTTCGTCTAAAGTAGAGATTGGATATGTCCAATACTTGGAGGCACCATTATCCTCAACTGATAAAATTTCGGCATTTGCTAAAAGCGAGTAAATACGTTTTAACTGTGAGGTTGCTACAACTTTCTGATATTTAGCAATGACTATCGGTAAAGTCATTGCTGCAACTATTCCGATAACCCCGAGGGTTATAAGTACCTCAGCGAGGGTAAATCCACGAGCCCCCCCCCCCCGAAAAGCGCTCTATATCTGTATTTTAGCATATAACCTCCATTCAAAATTCACTATTGATTTTTATTATAGCAAATTACTGATTTAGTTGCAAGACACCTGTATTTTAAACTGCAAATCTAAAGTGCACTAAATCACCGTCCTGAACAACATAATCTTTGCCCTCAAGACGTGTAACACCTTTATCTTTGCAGGCAGCGTATGAGCCGCAGGCAACAAATTCTTCATACGGAGTTATTTCAGCTCTGATAAAACCTTTTTCAAAATCCGTATGGATTACACCTGCAGCCTGAGGAGCTTTTGCTCCTGCAGGAATTGTCCATGCGTGAACTTCTTTTTCTCCAGCAGTTATAAATGTTCTCAAATTAAGAAGATGGTAAACGGATTTAATCATTCTGTTGATACCGCTGTCTTCAATACCTAACTCCGCAAGGTACTCTTTTGCTTCATCTTCACCGAGTTCGGCGAGTTCTTCTTCAATTTTGGCAGAGATAAGAACAACTTCCGCATTATGTTTTGATGCATATTCTTGAACCTGTGCAGTGTAAGCATTGCCGTTTTTCAAATCGTATTCGGAAACATTAGCCGCATAAATAACAGGTTTTGTTGACATAAGATTAAGCTGTTTTACAAACGGAATTTCATCTTCATCAAAATGTTCTTTGACATTAATAAAAGTGCCCTCGGACAACAAATCAGTCAATTTAGTAAGCACTTTATCTTCCAGCACTGCATCTTTGTCACCACCTTTAGCCTGTTTGGAAATACGAGCCTGACGTTTTTCAACAGAGGCTAAATCCGCAAGCGCTAGTTCAGTATTGATAACTTCAATATCATCAAGCGGATTAACACGACCGGCGACATGGATAGTATTAGGGTCATCAAAACATCTTACAACCTGAATAATAGCATCAACTTCTCTGATGTTATGTAAAAATTGGTTGCCAAGTCCCTCTCCTTTGCTTGCACCTTTTACCAGTCCCGCAATATCAACAAATTCAATTGAAGTCGGAATAATTTCCTGTGTTTTACAAAGTTTTGCAAGCACTTCCAAACGCTCATCCGGCACATTAACGACTCCGACATTCGGTTCAATTGTACAAAACGGATAATTAGCGCTCTGTGCGTTTCTTGAACTTGTCAAAGCATTAAATAAAGTTGATTTTCCAACATTCGGCAAGCCGACTATACCTGTTCTTAGCATTATGATTAATTCCTTTTTATTCTGTTACGTAAGTTAATCTTAACGCAAACAAACCCGAATTACAAAAAGAATTCAAAAAGCTATTTATTGTCGGATTAGTAAATCCGACCTACATTACTGACGGGGCGAGGGAGCAATATAAGCCGGCGATTCAAAAATATTTAAAACTCCTTGAATATCTTCGAAAGGCGACTTTTCGAAAGTTGAGGAGTCATATTGATGCAAACGTTACGTTTGCCAAACATCATGTTTGCACCTCACCCCTACCCCCTCTCCTTGTTGAGGAGAAGGGAAGAACGGTTTCTACAAAAGCCGACATTTTAAAAATGTTTAAAACTCTTTGAAGACCTAATACAGGCGACGGCTCCGACATTGAGGAGTAGTAATGATGCAAACATCATGTTTGCTGTTTGCTTACGCCATATCTTCCGTCGGACCGTTCATAACCTGAATGCCGAATTTTGTTCTGAATAAGTGTTTTACAGTATCAGCCTGAATTTCGTACATCATTTTATTGAACATATCATAGGCTTCGCGTTTGTACTCAATTAACGGATCTTTCTGACCGTATGCACGTAAACCGATTCCGTCACGAAGCATATCAATATTATGCAGGTGGTCAATCCATTTGTTATCAACAACCCGAAGTAGTATATCCCGTTCCAAATTTCTTATTACATTATCATGAGAGAACGCAACCTGAGGAATGTAGTTTTCATCATACTGGGAAACAATGTCATTATAGAAGTTAACAACTTCAGTTTCATGGTCACGGTAAGCTCTTATTGCAAAGTCTCTGACTTTATCATAAATTGCATCAAATTTTAAATTCTGAACATCAGATACTTCCAGACCTGAAAGCTGCGGAATTACAGAGTGCAATTCTTTCATCATAGTCTGCAGGTCTTCGTAAACATAATCTTCCGGATGCTGTTCCGGAGCAATATAGCTTTTGAGAATTCGGTCGATTTCGCGCTCAATCATATAGTAAACATCTTCGCTCAAATCTTTACCAAACAAGACTTTACGGCGTTGTGCGTAGAATTTTTCACGCTGAATATTCATAACATCATCATATTCAAGAACGCTCTTTCTTGCATCAAAGTGCATAGTTTCAACTTTTTTCTGAGCGGATTCAATCTGGCGTGTAATAAGAGGAGATTCAATAGCCATTGATTCTTCAACATTGAGCATATTCATCAATGCAGTAATCTTGTCGCCGCCAAAAATTCTCATCAAAGTATCTTCCAGAGAAAGGAAAAATCTTGTAGAGCCCGGATCGCCCTGACGTGCCGCACGACCTCTTAACTGGTTATCAATACGGCGGGATTCATGGCGTTCTGTACCGATTACATGCAAGCCGCCTGCTTCTACAACTTTCTTGTGTTCTTCTTCTGTAACTTTTCTTGCTGCGGCAAGTGCTTCGTCTTTTTTCGCTTCATAATCCGGAGTATTTTCCGGAGTAATACCTTTATTATCCAGTTCTTCTTTAGCCATGTATTCCGCATTACCACCGAGAAGAATATCGGTACCGCGGCCTGCCATATTTGTTGCAATTGTCACGGCTCCGACACGTCCGGCCTGTGCAATAATATATGCTTCCCGTTCGTGGTGTTTTGCGTTTAATACATTATGCGGAATGTTACGCAGTTTCAAAAGATTTGAAACATATTCGGACTTTTCAATACTTATTGTACCGACAAGCACCGGTCTGCCTTTTTTGTGCTGTTCAATAATATCATCAACAACAGAAAGATATTTTTGTTTTTCTGTTTTATAGATAACATCAGGGTAATTAATTCTTATATCCGGCTTGTTTGTCGGGATAGCAGTAACTTCAAGGTTATAAATCTTTCCGAATTCAGCTTCTTCAGTCATTGCAGTACCTGTCATACCGGCAAGTTTCGGGTAGAGTCTGAAAAGGTTTTGGAAAGTAATACTAGCAAGAGTTTGTGTTTCATCCTGAATAGGAACCCCCTCTTTTGCCTCTACTGCCTGATGTAAACCGTCAGACCAGCGTCTACCCTCCATCAAACGTCCGGTAAATTCATCTACAATTACAACTTCGCCGTCTTTGACTACATAATCAGTATCGCGGACAAACAGTTCTTTAGCTTTTAATGCTTGCAAAAGATGGTGGGCATACTGTGTATTAATATCAAACAGGTCTTTAATTCCAATAAGTTCCTGCGCTCTGTCAATACCGTCTTCCGTAAGAATTACGTTTTTATTTTTTTCATCAACTTCATAATCAACATCTTTTTTCAATTGCGGAGCAATTTTTGACATAAGGACATAAGTTTCTGCGGACTTTTCAAGTCTGCCGCTTATAATAAGCGGAGTACGCGCCTCATCAATCAAAATACTGTCAACTTCGTCTATAATCGCATAATTGAACGGACGTTGAACGAGCATTTCAGCACTGGCAGCCATATTGTCCCTTAGATAATCAAAGCCGAATTCATTGTTTGTACCGTAAGTTATATCACATTGATATGCTTTTCTTTTGTCTTCAAAATCATCAGCACTGCGCCCGCCGGAAAGGATTACGCCGACAGAAAGTCCGAGAAATTTATAAATTTTTCCCATCCATTCGCTGTCACGTTTTGCAAGGTAATCGTTTACTGTAATAACGTGAACACCTTTGCCCGTCAATGCATTCAAATATGCAGGAAGAGTAGCAACAAGAGTTTTACCCTCACCGGTTCTCATTTCTGCGATGTGTCCGTTGTGGAGAAAATATCCGCCGATTAATTGAACATCAAAGTGACGCATATTAAGCACCCTTTTGCCGGCTTCACGAACAGTGGCAAAAGCTTCCGGAAGAATTTTATCAAGAGCTTCTTTTTCTAAAATTCTGTCCTGCTTAAAATTATCAGATGTAGGCCGCTTAGCCAGAATTGCCTTAAACTCGTCGGTTTTTGCTCTCAATTCCGCATCACTCATTGCCGCAAACTGTGGTTCCAGTGCATTTATATGGTCAATAATCCCCATTATGCTTTTAACTTTTCTCTCGTTGGGATCACCCAGCAGTTTCAGCAGTAAGCTTATCATATTAATTTTTCCTCTCCATTTTTGTCTGATATATTTCCATACTAGCATGGACACAGAAAAAATGTATGTCCTTAAGGAAAAAATAATATTTCTGCTTACCAGTGTCTATGGTGGTGATGATGTCTTGGAGGAGGAGGCGGAACCGGATGAACATGATAATGAGGCGGAGGACAGTAAGCAGGACCGAGCAGCAGCCTCATAAGATTAACGAAAGTATTAACATTTTTTGTCTTCATATAATCATTCATCACGGCTCTGTATTCACTATAATTCATAGTATTCGGATTAGTTCTTTCGTCGTTATAAAGTCTTGAAACCGAATTAAATTCAGCCGCATCATTATTCATCTGATAATTATTGTAAGGATAAATGTTATTCATATTCCAGTTGTTTCGCTGCGCACGTACAACTTCATTTGCGGAAAGTTCTCCGTTTCTGTCAGCGTCAAGTTCGCCAAAAACCTGTCCCATTGATTTGTTATAGCTGAAATTTGACATATCGCCAACTACAAAACAATCAGGAACGCTTGTCACAACCGGCTGAGGAACAACTACCGTATAAGGAGTTACAGGCGGCGGATAGAAGTATATTTGGGCGTCGGCCTTTTCCATAGGTGCAGCTACTGCAAGAGCAACAACGGCAGCACCGGCAGCATTTTTCAGTTTATTAGTTTTGGAATTTTCACCTGCAAAATGAGGTTTTGTCTGATAAGTGTTGATTGATGCAATTTTCATAAACACTAACTCCTTTTTTTAGACCACACTATTATATTAAATTGCTAAATACAAAAATGCGGCATTTGTTAACTTATTGTTACACAAATAATAATTATTCCATCACAACACCGAATCTTGTGCGTGCATAATGATCGCCGCCGAGGTCTTCATATCTGGCTTTAGCATCGGCATCATATATAATTCTTTGACCGTCTTTGTGGATAATCAATTCTTTACTAAATCCGCCCATAACATTTTTCATTTCAACAGAATCAACTTTTTCAATATCTTTTAAGTCATCGGAGATGTTTTTCATCATTTCACGAACACCGGAATTAGCTGCCATACGTTCCGTATAAATTTGTTGTTTTAAAGCAGCTTTTTGATTGTTATTATAAATAGTCTGTGCAGCAAAAGTCAGAACAACACCTGCGAGGAAAGGTTTTACGTATTGTCTGGCTGTCCCGACAAAATCTTTCAAATTAGTTTTAGGCAAATCACCCTCATCTTTAGTTTTTTCTTCTTGAGCATCCAATTCCTCATTTTCAGAACCGAATGATGGTGCTGCAGCAGGTTTGAAATTTTGTAATCTTTGTGATGCGAAATTAACAGGGGTAATATTCATTGTTTATCTCCTTTATTTTGGTCTATGGAGAAGATAAACCGCATAAAGATTATTTTTTGCTACAAAGTTAACAATTATTAAGTTTGGTTGTTCGGATTAGTAAATCCAATCTACAAACTAGAGAATATATAAATATTGTAAATCCGTTGAGACAAGGTCTAAACATGATTTTATGTCTCAGCCTGATGATGAAAAATCTTATTTCCCCGCAAATCATACCTCACCCTTTCCCCTCTCCTACTTAGGAGAGGGAGAAAACAGCAAACTTATATATTTGTCCCTATTCATCACAGAAGTCAATCTAACGTGGCGAAAGAAATACAGTCTAATCTGTGGCAGAACAATGCCCGTTATATTTTTTAAATATGCAGCAAATTCATATCTTCAATAATTCCGACCTGCCGTCCGGCTTTTTTACCCAAGGCGTAGGCTTCTACTTCCATCGCATTGTTTAAATATTCGTCTGTTACTTTTGTCAAAAT